>JAFDFH010000049.1 GCA_019309945.1 Deltaproteobacteria bacterium | reverse complement strand
TCAAATCCGAAAGCTTCAGGTAACTTCTCAAAAACTTATGGTTAAACCTACCAGCGGAGTCATCCGGTCATTTTTTTCAAAGCGGGCAACTGTTTGAAGCCGTTTAGGGCGGCTTACAGTGATCCGAACAGCATAAATTGTTGATTGTAGCCTGTTTGTGCTAAGCGACACACTCATTTTAGATCACATGCGCGGGGCACTGTTAGGCGCCCTTAACGGCAAGTTTTGGCCGTATTGAAAAAAATTAGCGGATGGTGCAGCTGGCCTACCGAAACATATTGAGAATTTACAGCTTCAGGTATTCCAGCCGTGTATGGGTAAAAAGCGGCTCATTTTCCTCTTCCAGCCGGTTGAGTGCAATTCGGCAGTATTTTTCATCAATCTCGATGCCGACACTGTTCCGGTTGCATCGCATGGCAGCGACCAGGGTCGTTCCGACGCCACAGAATGGATCGAGAACCGTATCCCCCCAAAAAGAGAACATCCGGGTTAAACGATTGGCAATTTCAGACGAAAATGGCTCAGGATATTTTCCATGAGACACTCCGGACAAATTCCAAAATTGTTGAAACCATTTTCTATAATCGCTTTTATTTATTTTACTCTGTTTCCGTTGTTGCGCCGTGGGTTTTCTGTATCCTCCCGGTTTACGCTGCATGAGGATGAACTCAATATCACTTTTAATAATACCATTTGGTTCATAGGGTGCTCCGAGGAACTTTGAACCCGTTTTTTCTCTTTTTTTTAGATATAGGGTCTTATGCCAGATAATCGGGTTGAGGTTGTCGAAACCAATATTTCGACACATCACACAGATATCCGCGTGTAAGGGGACCACCCGATGCCGCCCGTGTTTGCGACGGGACAACCATATATCATTGACCACACACACGAGTCGGCCGCCGGGCACGAGGACTCGATAAACTTCGGTCCAGGCCTTCGCCAGTTCTGATAAAAATTTCTCGTAAGCGGTTATTTGAACCAGCTTTCCATCGATTTCATCGTAGCGCTTTAACTTCAAATGGGGCGGGGCTGTGATCACAAGATGTATCGATTCATCGGGGATAAACGGCATGCAACGGGCATCACCCTGAATGAGCCGATGGGTGGTGTCCAGTTTTTGATTGAAAAAATCCGATGAAATCATCGTTTATTTCCCGAAAGTCATATTCCCGGAATCCTTCAAAAAAACACCTTAACCCGGAAAATCCGGAAAAGATACCAATTAAACCATCTTACCGGCCCCAAGCATCCGGCTATGCAACCGTTCTGCTCTTAAACAAAAGGTTTCCAGCTTCGCGGTTATCACCTGGGGGAAAGGCGACCCATCACTTTCAATGGCAAGGAACGGAAGGTTTTCGATCTCCTTGAGAGTGGCGTGCAGACGCTCATTTTTCGGATCTGTTGCCAATTTCACATTACGGTTCATCGTTTCGTTTAAAATGGCCTCGGCCATCCGGTTGGGCATACAGCCAAACGGGCCGATGGCAATCACACCGCAGGTGTGGGATACGACCTCCGCAATCGAAGCGCCTACGGTTAAAATCGCCTCCCCGGCCAGATTCGGGGATATAAAGGGGATCGCATTGTTGATTATGCTTTTTATATTTAGAGGTCTTGCGTGAACAAAACCGGAACGGGATAATATGGACATAAGACACGCTTCATCCCGGGCCATAATCTTCCTTTTTAGCATGAAGGCGAGCTTTCCCGTCATTGACATCGAGTAATCCACGAGGTTTTTTTCCACCAGATAGTCGGCATAGTGTAACCATTTCGCTATCGGAGAACATATGCTGGCAAACCCTCTTTCGGCAAGGTATTCCATTAAATACCGGCGTGAAAGGGAATCCCGTCTCACAAATATCTCACCGGTAAGGGAGATTGTAGGGACCTCTTCAATTCGGCGCTTCCTGGGAATACGGCTGAACCGCTCGGCGGTACGGACAAGTTGTTTTTCCAGCGGCGCTAAACTTCCCCTTTCCAGCTCTGCGAGAACCAATGCCCATTCTTCGTTGAATATATCCATAGCGGTTTCGACGTCCACGGCGTTGGCCAACATCATTGATCGGATGTCTTCCATAACATCGGATACGACGATCCCCCACCATGCCTTCCTGTAAAAATCATTACCCAAACCGGCATAAGAATTTTCTGAACTCAATGAGAACAAGGCGACATTCGGTATCCTGAGTCTTTTAACCAGATCCTCCATAAAAATGTAATATTGGCCGAATCTGCATGGGCCGGAACCTGTCACCATGAAATAAACCAAAACCTCGTCGGGGCGTTTCCCGTTATTAATATAGCTGAGCAATGTTCCGGTTGTGAGTATCAAAGGCAAACACTCCTTGCAGGATGTGTTCGCACGGCCCAGCTTCAATACAGCCTCATCTGCGGGCGCATGCGCTTTTGCGTTGAAACCTGATCCTCGGAATGCTGCTGCCAGCGCTTCGGTCGCAAGTCTACCCATGGATGGCAAAAGAAACGTCACACGGGGATCGGTCATCGGCAGGGTTTCACCGGAAGATGTAATCACTTTCGGCACACCGTTACGGAGTTCCGTCCGAGCCGAAATAAAGGGCCGCTCCTTGGGGATGATTTTCTTCTTGGCCAATAGTTGTCTATAGGCCGTGACGATGTCCAGAAACGCCTCGATCCTTGTCTCCAGACCTGCATCTGCTGTGTGACTATCCAGTTCAAGGGTCAATGAGGGCTTTTGTCCCATTAGCTCTCGAAAGTATCCGATAAGGAAAGAATCCGGACCGCATGAAAAGTTCGTTATAAAGGTGCCGAAGAGTTGCGGGTGTTTTTGGACGATCCTTGCGGCCTTTAGAATTAGCTGCCCCATCCCCCAGTACATATGGCGTTTTGATTCCTCCGCATCCAGATCTAGAAAATCAAGCGGTATTACCCGAACGCCTCTTGAAGCGAGCTTGTGGGGAATACCCATGTGGGCTTCTTCAACAAATCCGTTGTAAGGCCGGGCAAAAATTACCACCCCGATCTTGGCCGGTTCGGCCTCCAATTCGGCAAGCGCCCTTTTTCCGATCACTTTCATCTCGGCCATGCATTTTTTATGCTGTTGCACGGCCTTTTCAAAAGCCTCTCTGGCCGCTTTGCGGCTCACGCCGATTTGCACTGCGGTTTCAATCAATGGCTTCTTCGCACTTTCCAGTCCTTTTGAAAGGTTAAGAAGAGGGGTCAAAACTCGGGTTCCTTTGCTCTTAAGTTCATCGAGTTGCTCCCGAAACGTTGTCTGAAGATAAAACGTCTCGCCCTGCACAAAAGGACAGGCCTGGGAACTGGAATTTCCGTTGGGTACGGGAAGTGCTTTAAAGTGAGGAAGAAAAATATAATCCGGGGGATCTGCCATATGCAGCAGTGAGTGGAAAAAACCATGGGACAGTTCTCCCGGGTAGCAGAAGGCGGCATCGCGCTGGTCGATTCCCTCCTGTGAGTAGACCTCCGGCAGAACCGTTTTAAATCCCAGTTCAGTGAAAAACGCGGCATAAAGCGGATAATAGGTATGTACCATGAAACTTCTATTGAATCCAATACGTCCCCTGTGTGATGTTCCGTTTTCCTTGTTTAGGGTTGGACCATATTTTTCAAGAATAAGGTGCTGCCGAACCCGGACTAAATCCAGTTTGGCAACATCGAAGGTTACTTTATTCCGCAAATTGTAATAGCGATTGCAGGCGCCGCCAAAAGGATATTTTTTTCCTGCAAGCTCGACTATCGCGATTTCACAGCGCCGGTCGCAAGCTTCACGGCCCCCCTTGCATATAAACGACGTTCCGTATTTTACATCCCGCTCCGCCAGGGCCTCCAGATCAAACCGCTCCGCTTGCATTAACCCCGTTTCAATTCTTTTTTTGACCGCCAGGGCCACACCGTAAGCCCCCATGAGGCCGGGTTCCGGCGGCACAATGATCGGTTTTCCCACGAGCGCAGCCATGGCAAGGGGGACCGCACGATTATAGCAGACGCCGCCTTGCATAAACACTTTCTCGCCTACAGGCCGGTTCCCTTTCACCCGGTTTGAATAGTTCATCGAAATGGAATACACCAGACCGGCAACAATATCCTCGTGTTTAACCCCTTCGTGAATGGCGTTTTTTATGTCAGATGAGATAAATGCAGCGCATTGGTCGTTAAAATTGGGCGGTTTTTCACTCTTCATCGCAATGTCAGCGATATCCTCCATTGGAATAGCGAGGGTTTCGAAAGCCGCTTCCTCTAGAAATGATCCCGTGCCTGCCGAGCATGCTTCATTCATGGCATAATCCGAAGGGACGCCATTGGTAATGTAAGTGTATTTGGCATCCTGCCCCCCGATCTCAAAAATGGTATCCACCCCTGAATCGAAATGTACAGCAGCAGTGGCATGGGCAATGATCTCATTAATGATACCATCGGTCAGGGCATGAAGCCCGGCGATCTGACGACCGGACCCGCAAACACCCAGACCGATAATCGATATTTCCTTTAGATCCACCGCCCTCGACACCTGCTTGAGAATAGAGCGATAGCATTGCCGGGAAGCGCCGACCGGGTCTCCGTTGGTGCGCAGATAGACGGATGCAAGGATGGCATCATCCCCTTTTCTCACAAGAACAGCTTTGGTGGTGGTTGAACCGACGTCGAGACCCAATATGCAAATATCACCGGACTGTATTGAACCCCTCCCCGTGGTTTTAAATTCCACCATGTTTTTAAAATTCCGGAGGGGGGCAAGCGTGTCAAATGACCCAAATTTTATCGTAAACAATTCGGATAATCCCGAAATGGCCATCGTCTCATGTTCAATTGCCCAGAGGGCGGCACCCAGCGCTTCGAAATAGGGTGCTTCCTCGGGAACAAACAGGCCGGGAATTTCCTGACGAAGATATTCAATCACCATTCGGTTCCGCGATGTGCCGCCGGTAATCATAACATTTCGTTTTTCTATCTTTTTAAAAAGTTCCAGGATTTTATTCGCCATCATCTTGCAAAGTCCGGCGGTCACCTTGGATTTTGGTACACCTTTGTTCATTGCGTGGGTACAGTCTGACTTGCAAAAAACAGAGCAACGGCCGGACACATGGTGCGGCTCTTCAGAAGCGGCCCACCGGGCCGCCTCCGCAAGGGTCACATCCATCCTGCGAAGTTGCTGAAGCAAGAACTCCCCGGTGCCGGAAGCACATTTGTTGCCTGTCAGCACATTGGATATCCGGCCCTCACGGTCAAGCACATATACCATAAAGGTTTCTCCACCCGCGGAAACTACAGCCGGGCATGAAATGTCCGGCGGTTTGACAAACCGGTAGGCATACTCCACCGCTTCCGATTCGGATATGGATGAAAGTTTTACAAACTTGCGGAAGCGACGACCGGTGGCAGCAATTCGATCAAATGAATTCAGGTCATGACCTTCTAAAGCGGAAATCAGGGTTTTTTTGGGGTCTCCTTCATGGGGATGAAGTGAATATTTGGCAACCCGGGGTCTGTTTTTGGTCATTTTTCCATGCCCCAGCCCCATGCCTTGTAGCTGTTCCACCTCGACAATGGATACGGTGGATGCGCCCAGGCATATACCCAGGGCCTTTAACTTACCAAATTTGCGTCTATCGTATCCGGGTTGCATCTGAATATCACCAGTTGCTTTTGTATCGAATGTTGTAACCGTTCACGGAACGTTGAAATTAGAAAATAGAAATTGGAAATTTGGCCTTCATGCTTTTGTACTGTTGATGAACGCATTCAATTGGGGGCCCAATTTTTCAACTATTGCTTTGTATTCCGTAGCATTTGATTCAGATAAAACTTTTTCCTGTCAGCGGGAGCATACCAACCATACCCTTCCGCTATATTTGCAGATAGGCTGTCGGATGATCGTATTATCTGATAGCCACGGTGTTCTGAACCTTTTTGTTCCACTTGTCAAAGTCGTGCCAGACCATATCTGCTAACGCTTCTGCCGGTTTGTAGACATCCAACTCCTAAACTCGTTTCATCGCTCCCCAATTTCTACTTTCCAATTTCAAGTTTCAAGCCGTGAACGGTTACCTAATGTTTTACTAACGTGAAAAAAGGATGTGCAACTTGATAACAACAATGATCGATTATATCAGATCCGGTGTTTGGACAATGTGGACCTGAAAAAATCGGTTTCACAATTTTTCCAATAAGTCACAGAGCAAACGAACACCAAAGCCGGTCCCACCAGGGCCGCAGTAAGCATTTTCCTTTTTAAGATAAGCCGGCCCTGCCATATCGATATGCGCCCACCGGGTATCCCCTACAAACTCCGACAGGAATAGCGCCGCCGTGATCGCACCACCCCACCTGGAACTGCTGATGTTCTTAATATCTGCAAAATCACTTTTTAGTGTTTCTTTATAATCCTCAGGCAAGGGCATACGCCAGCAGCGCTCATGTGTTTTTACACCGGACTGGACAATCGCTTCCGCCAGTTCATCATCAAAAGAAAATATTCCTGCGATCTTCTCACCCAGAGCCACAACGCATGACCCGGTCAGCGTTGCCAAATCAATGAGCGTTTGGGGGTTGTATTTCCGAATCGCATAAGACATCCCATCGATCAAAATCAACCGACCTTCAGCGTCTGTATTGCCGATTTCAACCGTCTTGCCATCATAACTTTTGATGATGTCTCCGGGACGGGCCGCATTTCCAGATGGCATATTTTCGACAATCGGAATAATCCCGACAACTTTAATTTTCGGTTTGAGCTTTGCCACAGCGATAAGTGTCGCCGCCACTGCCGCCGCACCGGACATGTCCATTTTCATATCTTCAAGCGATGCGGTGGATTTTAAATTGATTCCCCCTGAGTCAAATGTAACCCCTTTGCCGACTAGCGCAACCGTCTGCTTGGCACCGTCCGGATTATATACCCCGATGACCATCCTGGGTTTGCTCTGACTGCCGGCCGCCACCGTCAGGATCGAACCGAATTTTTTTTGTTTCAGCTCTTTTTCCTCCAGTACACGAACGTCTATGTTGCGTTTTCTAAAAAGGCTTACAATCGATTGTGCCAACTGCTCCGGTGTTTTGTCATTTGGAGGCATTGAAACCCAATCTCTCGCAAGGATTGTTCCATCACAAATCGACATCATTCGAGATGGTAATTTTTTGAATGTTTCCATGATATCCGGTTTCACAAGGAGTCTTATCGTCTTGAGCGGAGTGTGCTTCTTTTCCTTCTTGTATTTGTCAAACCGGTGATTCCCGAGGCAGGCGCCTTCCAACATAGGCTCAAGAATTGAAAGCATCTCCAGCTTGATTTTCTTTGAAGACGGAACAGCAATCATTACTTCTGAAATATCTTTCTGAATACATTTCTTTACTGCCCGGCCGGCCAGTACACGGAGGGCTTCACGATCAACTTTAGCCAGTTTCCCTAGCCCCATGAAAATGACCCTTTTCGAACCCACATCAGGCAGATTGTGAAGGATTAATTCATCATCCGGTCTTCCTCTGAATTCCTTTATTTTCCTTGTCAATTTGATGAGAGCAGATATCGCTTGATTATCATGAATGTCTTTGTCTTCACATACGGGAATAATTAATGCTTCCATTTTTTCTTTTTTAAGATCAGCAGCTATTAACTGTAACACCATTTTTTCCTCCTTTCCGACACATATAAAATTATTGATGCCCTATAATTTATTGATGGCCTCGCAGAAAATTTGCAAAGAGGCCTTTTTACGAATTCACCGGGTATTGATTTTCAACAGCTACGTTCACATAAATGGGATTCAGGACTGAGACCAGGTCCTGCGGGGACATCCCGGCCAGAAGGCCCTTTCTTCCGGCATTAATATATATTTTTTCGAGATTCAACACGGATGTTTCAACATAAACGTTAAGCGCTTTTTTTGTTCCAAAAGGAGAAATTCCGCCTACATAATATCCGGTAAGCTGATGTGCTTTGGGGGGTTCACAGGTCCGGACGGCTTTCACGCCCTTTGCTCTGGCCATGGCTTTGATTGAAACTTTTTTATCCCCGTGCATGAGCACCAAAAACGGATCACCCTGACTGTCCTCCATCACAATCGTCTTTATGATCAGATGTTGATCCACATTTAACTCCCTGGAGGCTGTCGGGGTTCCCCTTTTCTCTTCATATTTATAAAAATATAGTGAAAAATGGACTTGGCGTTCCCTTAATTCACGAATTGCTCGTGATATGGACATTTTCTTCTTTGCCATTTTATAATCTAGTGTCCGTCCAGAAACGAGGATTTTTGTTCGAGATCAAGGCCTGCGAAAAATTTTACCGCAGGCATATATTTGATATTCCGAGGATAAAATTTTGAGCATAACGCAGAGATCGGGCAAAAAGACCGTTTCTGGACGGACACTAATCTATTGGAGGTTTTATAATCAGCTGTAACAAATGTCACCCTAATTGTGAGCAAGAGGCGCGAAATTCGAACGTGTTCATAGGGTTGTATAGGGATTTTTGGAAAAAAATCAAGATTAGACGCCTGAAGAATTTTATTCTTTCAGGGCTATCTTGATCCTGGCCATGGCTTTTTGGACATTTTCAAAACTATTGAAGGCGCTGATTCGAATGAAGTTCTCACCACATCTTCCGAATCCTGCTCCAGGCGTGCAGACTACGCCGGCCTTTTGCAGGAGCATGTCAAAAAACTCCCAAGAATTCGTTCGACCGTCAATCCAGATATAGGGTGAGTCCTCTCCGCCGACGCACTCAAATCCCAGCGCCGCAATTTTCTGTCGAACCAGGCCCGCATTTTTCAAATAGTAGTTAATGCGATCTCTGACCTGAGTTCTTCCTGCCTTGCTGTAAACTGCTTCCGCAGCCCGCTGTACCGGATAAGACACCCCATTAAATTTGGTAGAATGACGCCGGTTCCACAGGGCATGCACGGAATGCTTTGCCCCGTTTCCGTCATAGGCCACACAGTTCTTGGGGACGACCGTGTATGCGCAGCGGATTCCCGTAAATCCGGCAGTTTTGGAAAAACTCCTGAATTCAATGGCCACTTCCCTCGCACCCTCAATTTCATAAATGGTCCGGGGAAGGGAGTCATCACGGATAAACGCTTCGTAAGCCGCATCGTACAGAATCAAGGACCTGTTTTCCCGGGCAAAATCCACCCAGGACTGAAGTCGATCCTTGGTGATGGTAGCACCGGTGGGGTTATTGGGAAAACACAAGTATATCAAATCCACCGGTTTCCGGGGCAGATCCGGTATGAATTCGTTTGCTCCGGTGCTTTCGAGGTATACGATGCTTTCGTATCGGCCATTATGGAATTCACCTGTTCGTCCGGCCATGACATTGGTGTCCAAGTACACGGGATAAACCGGGTCGGGAATCGCAATCCGGATGTCAGTTGCAAAAATTTCCTGAATATTACCGGTATCACATTTGGCCCCGTCACTGATAAAAATCTCATCCTCGCCGATGTCCGCCCCCCTGGCCTGAAAATCTTCAGTCGCAATTTTATTCCTTAAAAACGGATAGCCCTGCTCGGGTCCATATCCTCGAAAGGTGCTGTCTTCTGCCATTTCATCCACCGCCCGGTGAAACGCCTCAATACAGGAAGGGGGGAGGGCTCTGGTGACATCGCCGATGCCAAGCTTGATAATCTCCCGGTCTGGATGGGCCTCCTGGAAGGCGGAAATTCGCCTGGCGATCTCCGAAAACAGATAGGATGCCTGCAGTTTGAGATAGTTTTCATTAATCCTGATCATAAATCAACCTCTGATATTAAGGTAACACTGCATTTATATGTTCGCCGATAAGAAAGGGGAAGCACCCAGGTAGACACCAAACAGTATCATAAAAATCCCACAACCGACAAGAATACCATAGTAAACCTTTTTGCTGAGACGACGTAATCCAAAAAAAGCAAGTGTTGAAATCAGCAGGTACCATGCGAGATCACCGGCCTCATGCCCCAGGAAAAACGCCAGAAGCTTCGGCCACTGGGTAAAAGAGATATCAAAACGAACCATAAACGCCAGACCTATGCTGGCCCACCAAACCCACCAGTAAGGATTAGACATGGATACCAAGATCCCACCGATGACCGGATTTTCCAAACCCTTGTTTTCGAGAGGATCAATATCCTGATTTGGTTCACCTGATGAAGGCAAAAAATCGGTGGGAATTTTTCCGAGATATACATCCCTGATGATCGATGCCCCGAAATAGGTAAGGATCAGCCCTCCTGTAATTCCAATCGTGCGTACGACGATGATGTTTTTCAAAACAAAGGAGAATCCTAATAGCAATAATAAGATGATTCCCATCTCAAGTATGGCATGACCGGCTATAATCCAGACACCCATTAAATAACCGCGCCGACTGGTTTTAACGGATTTGATAATGGTGTAGGTCATTAACGGCCCGGGTGCCATGGCGCCGGTCAAGGCAACCAGAAAGGAAAAAGAGAATATCACCCAGAACATCGAAAAAATACCGGCAAAATCATTTAACATGGTCATTTCTTAGTTAGTGCCCGTCCAGAAACGAGGATTTTTGTTCGAGATCAAGATCAAGGCCTGCGAAAAATTTTACCACAGGCATATAGTTGATATTCCGAGGATAAAATTTTGAGCATAACGCAGAGATCGGGCAAAAAGACCGTTTCTGGATGGGCACTAGTTACATCTTGTCTTCCTTATGACAGATACAGTCCTTCTCCCCGCAAACCGTGCAGGTATATGGAACCACTTTGTCGCCGGAGTCCTTCCTTCTGGAAAATACGATCCATAGGAAAAAGAAAATGAACAATCCTCCCAGCACGGCCAGAAAAAATTCACCCATCCTTTTACCTTTCAAATGAAAATGTTTTCAAGGTTTCGGTTTACAACCTCTCCGTTTTAACTCTCCAAAATATTCCGAATGGCCTCTTTGATATCCGGATACTGAAAATTAAAGCCGTATGCTAAAAGTTTGTCAGGAACCGTCCGCTGGCTGGATAAAAAAGATGAACCCAACTCGCCCAGAAAAAGTCGAATGAAAAAAGCAGGTGCCGGCATAAAAGCCGGCCTTTTGAGAATATGGCCCAGGGTTTCGGCAAGTTCTCGGTTTCTAACCGGATTTGGCGAACAAAAATTAACTGCTCCGTTGATACCCTTATTTTCCATCACAAACATTATCGCGGATATCAGGTCATCGATGTGTATCCAGGGAAACCACTGCTTCCCATCCCCCAATGGCCCCCCCACAAAAAATCGGAAAGCGGGAACCATTTTTTCCATAGCCCCGCCATTCTTCCCGAGGACGATACTAAAACGCATCGTCACAACCCGAACGTCCTTGTCTTTCGCCTTAAAGGCCTCTGCTTCCCAGTCCCTGGAAACCCCAGCCAGAAAATCAGTCCCGAAGGGTTCACTCTCTGTAAGAAGATCATCCCCCCGGTTTCCATAACATCCCACTGCGGAAGTCGAGCAAAGGACAACCCTATTATTTGATGGCAGAGATTCGACCAGATTGCGTGTGGTCAGAATCCGGCTGTCATAAATGCGCTTTTTATTTGTGGGGGTCCATCGCTTAAATATGGATATGCCGGCAAGATTCACGGCTGCGTCCATTCCTTTCAGTGCTTCCTGCCATATCCCCCCTTGGGTCGTATCCGCCGAAATGTAATGAAAATTGTCATGACGGATGAGCTTTCGGTCAGAAGAGCGTGCGACAGCAGTAACTTGGTGCCCTTTGCGCAGAAGATAATTCGTCAGGTGTCTACCGATAAAACCGGATCCTCCGGTGATAAAAATCTTCACGGGCCACCTCCCACTTCTCTATTTGAAGAGAAAGTTCCATTGAAGTAACTTCTCAATATGTTCCGGTAGGCCCGCTGCGCCATCCGATATTTTTTTTCAATACGGTCAAAACTTGCCGTTAAGGGCGTCTAACAGTGCCCCGTGCACGTGATGCAAAATGAGTATGTCGCTTAGCACAAACAGGCTACAATCAACAATTTATGCTGTTCGGGTCACTGTAAGCCGCCCTAAACGGCTTCAAACAGTTGCCCGTTTTGAAAAAAAATACCGGATGACTCCGCTGGTATGTTTAACCATAAATTTTTGCGAAGTTACCAATTGAAAGGCTAACACGCCGAAATGAAACAGTCAAGCGTCCCATCGGAATGGGTCTGACAGCGTCAACGTCGGCTCTAACTTGATCAAATCTAAAAGGTTTGCCATGCCAATAATGGAACTCAAATTTAACGGTTTCGTAAAAAGTCCAACTTCTGCGTTGTGCTGCATTTCGCAATCATTCAACGTACGATAAGTACTCCTAATGATTACAAAATTTGCACGCCTTAAATTTGAACTTTTTACAAAACCGTCTAAATCGGACTTTTTACGAGTTTATCAAATTTGATGTCCAAATATAATATAACCAAGATATTTCGGGGTGTTATAGTATATCCACAAGATTTCGACAGGTTTCGTATTTTACCGAAAATAGTTAGATCAAAGTATAATGTTGATTGAAGTCGTAACCGTTTTAAATGACTCAGTCCTGTACGAAGGGGATGAAAATCAGGTGAAAGGGGCAAGATCCTAAAAAAAGGGCAACACCAAAGGAGTGGGGTTGCCCTTGAGGGTACTTGAAATTGCGATCATGAACAGCAAGAACGTGCCGTATCGCAGCTGCTACATGGCGTTCCTAAATCCATGCCGGTGGTGAGCTTAAATCCGGTATCCAGAAATTCTATCTTAATGGGCTTTACTTTATCCATGAAATCCTTATCGACAATATAGGTAAACCCTTCAATTTCATACACATGGTCTGTTTCCTTCTGCTCATCCAGAGCTAGTGCGAGTGAAGGACCGCCTCACCCACCTTCGTTTAAAAATATTCGAATGGGGGAAATCTCTTTTCCTTCAAAATATTCACCAATTTTTTGTGTCGCTGATTCTGTTACTTCAACCATGAAATCCTCCTTATACATAAAAATCGGCCTGCTTAAATACGCAGACCTTATTATTTTCCGAAAACGTGCTTTTGTACTTTTAAAAGAACCTAATACAAAATTCAGATTTGTCAATACATAAAATTACCGGATGGCACCGCGGGCCTACCGGACACTACCTAGATCGTTCTTAATTTATCGAGATTGGTTTTATATATTTCAAAGTTTCCTGCTGAAAATAGGATAAAAATAACCTTTTTTAAGGATCTATTCTCCTGGAGAAAGCTGCAGGTGGTATCGACAGCAATTTTACAGGCCGCATCGACAGGGTATCCATATACACCGCAGCTAATCGCGGGAAAAGCAATGGAAATGATATTGTGCTGCACGGCAAGCTGCAGGCTATTCTGGTAACACATATGTAGAAGGTGGCTGTCTTCAGGCTTTCCGCTGTAAATTGGACCTACTGTGTGGATGACATGCCGGGCGGGCAGGTCATAACCATTTGTTATTATAGCCTCTCCGGTCGGACATCCTCCAATGGTACGGCATTCAGCCAAGAGCTCCGGACCGGCCGCCCGATGGATCGCACCATCGACACCCCCGCCACCCAGAAGCGACGAGTTTGCAGCATTGACGATGGCATCAACCTGGAGCGTGGTGATGTCCCCCTGCATGATCTCTATCCGGTCAAGGACTTCCCCATCCATGGCATCCTCCTTGAGACCTCTGCAAAACGTCACTTTTTGCCCGATTTCTGCGTCAGGCTCAAATTTCAATCCTCGAAATATTCCATATATTCTTGTTTAATGCTTGAGCGAAAAATCAAGTTCAGGTGAAATTCGAATTCTGAAATTCCCAACAAATGTAAATCCTGAATGACCGGATGATCTAAACGAACCCATTGGACGCTATAGGTCATAAAGGGTTTCATCTTTTTGAGGTGCCGGGCGTTTTGACTGTATACCTTTACCTTTTTTTCCCGGCAGAAGAAAAGGATCTTCTTCTTCCAGGAGATCACCCATCTCAGCCTCTACCTGCTCGGGATCCTCGCCCATTTCCATTCGCGTTAAGGCTTCATCCATACCCGGGCCTATCTTTAATCCTGTCATATCAGAAAGCTTGCGCATAAGATTAGCTGCCTGGCGAGGATCATCTTCGTTGATTTTATCCGCCTCTCCGGCCAACATCTGCATGGCCTGTTCCATCTTACCCTCATCAAGGGGCAAATCGTCCTTGTCACCCCCTTCTTGGGCCTTTCCTGTAAATGCGAATGAAGAAATCTGTCTTGTCAGCTTCTTTTTTTTACACTTGGGACAATTCGGCCGTTTTGTGGTGTTAATGGTCCTGGAAAAGAAATTAAAGATCGTATTGCAGTCTTCACAATAAAATTCATAGATCGGCATCGTCACTCCTTAAGGGTTCACTCAGAAATTAATTTACAATTATTAAGCGTTGAGGCGCCCGGCTGGTAAGGCGCGAAAACACAGTAATATCTGGCATATTGCGAGTTTTCGCAACGCAGCCAGGCGGGATGCATCGGCGGTTAAAATGTGAAGTTATTTTTGAGTGAGCCCTAAGACCTGTTAAGCTTGAATAAATCGTATCTTTTAGCGGGACCTCGAAGTTCCGCGCTTTAACTTTGTATCGCGATAAAAGGCTGAAATTTTTAAAACATAATAAAATTTGCCCAAATTATTATCAACCCAATTGCATAATTATCCATTTTCCTTGAAAATATAATTGGTCACAAATATCAAAGATGATGAATCCGGAACTGAAGGGACTAGGCATCATCAAAACGATTCCCAATCGATTTTTGAGCGCGAAGGAGCAAAACAGGTTTTTCGCTGTGACGAACAATCTTTTCCGCCACACTCCCAAGCAGCCAGCGTCCCAAACCACTCCGCCCATGGGTGGACATGGCAATAAGATCAAAATCGTAACGGCTACATGTTTCAAGGATTTTTTCAGCAGAGTCTCCATAGGGCGTGTGCACTTCAACCTCAAAACCGCTTGCCGTCAATTGCCTTTTCAATCCTTGGAGATAATCCTCGGATTGGCGGACGGCCCTGATCTGAGCATCGGAGGGGTCCACGCCCGGTAAAACATGGGCGCGGCTGACCCGTATCAATATAATTCGGGATTTCAATTCCAATGCAATTTTTTCTATTTCCGGAAGAATCCCTTCTGCCAATTTAGAGCCATCTAAAGGTACCAGGATAGATTTATACACAACCCCTTACCTCCTTTTTAAAATCATTTCTGACCATTTTAAGTTATAAAACTCGAAATTTCAACAACGCGTTATCAGCACGGTTTGTAATTACTCAAAAACATATTGAGAAGTTACCACGGTTTTACTTAACAACCCGCAATTTGTGGGTTTCCCGTAATTTGTGCCACAATTCTCTGATGATAATTACGCAGGCATCATCTTCATTGTGACAGTCTTTCCCTGTAACTTCACGACAAGCGTTTATCAGTTTCGGGTTCTCTTTCCAAAACCAAAAAAATTTTTCCCGAATATACTGCCCAAGCGTATTGTGGAGTAATATTAACTCCTGTTCGGTCATATTGGCCAATGTGGTCCTATCTTTCAGGGTTAATTTGGAAATCAGTCGGCCAACAGCCATGGCTATCGTCTCTGGTGGGTAGTATAGGGAATCCCTTTGCTCATCTCTTAAAAATAAAGCTCGAACGGTATCCGAAGGATTGGCTTGAATAACATTCAGATGAAAGGCGCCTTCCAGAATTTTCAGGGTATCTTTATATATTTCATGATCTTCACTTGCCCGTGATCCGGCAACATTCAATATCTCAATGCCATTTTTCATAATCCAGGAGTTTATCATCGATGCGGCTTTAAAGGTATGGGTCGTATTGAGGTTTATGTGGAGCCAGGCACGTTGATGTTTTTCAGCATAATCCCGGGTCAAAGCGGATCCCCCGGTCAGTATACCATGTGAAATAATCAGAGTTCCGTCAGAATCTACAACATTTTTTTCCGTCCGTTTCGGATAACTCCCTGTAACCATCTCTTTTAGTTCATATTTATCCGGCAATCGCCCATTTTCTGTTTTCCGTCCCTTGGGTATCCATCCCCCATGGGGGATACCCAGTTTAATGGCCACATCGAGAGCAGCACTGTCAGCACCGGTCTGGCCACCTGAAATTATTTTCCTAATCATGGGCTCTCCGATAAGAGCCCATTGCATGTAAGGTTTCGAGCCTCATGCTGCATCCGTGCGTTCGAGATAGACACTTTTTGGTAGAAAAGAAGATGCCTAGGCATCAGAATATCAAAAGAAACAGCCCTGAAGGATTGGGGGAAAATCCGACAGGGCCTGACCATGACGCTTACAAATAAGGAGGTGAAAGTATCATGGATAGCACGCCTTTATCACCTTAAATCAAATTTATCAAGAAAATAAATGCGACCGACATTGCTACATTATCAAAATGTTAGGGTGGAACCACTTCTATGCCGATTTCAGCATATCTGTTATCATGCGATATTCAATATCAGTACCATCATAATCATAGGTTGCTTCTTCCCCGGTCATTGGAATTAATTTAAGGCTTCCATTGAAAAATTCAGAAGTAATATTTTCAACTTCTTTTATGCTCAAATCTTTTCTTAAAAAATATTTGGAATACACATTTGGATATCCCAAGCTGCGCGTAATTCGAAATAATCTCAATTGTGTGTTTGGGGCAAGGCATTTACGAAGACTATAGGCCGTGTTAGCCGTATTAATATTAAAAAAATGCGGATTTGCAAACATCAAGGAGGAGAGCCTGAACCCTTGCCTGGCGTAACTACTTTTTTTATTAGAGAGCTGATACTGCGTGTCATTTACGAGCTTAAGAGGATATCTGCCAAGTTTGTCTTTATTATCATCAATAAGTACAGCTGGAAATATTAAGGCCGCCTGTTCCTGGTATTTTTGAACAATATTAAGGAAACGCTCAATAAATTCCGTTGTTGTCAAGGGTGAATCCGAAGCAACAAATAACGCATGCTTCCGATCCCGGCAGGCGGCGCTGGCTGCATACCCCTTGATTAAATTCCCTGCTATTGAATTGTGTTTGACCTTTTTCGGTATGATATTAAAACGGGTCATGACGTCAGGCAAAATTGTTGTATTCTGGTTCACAATAAAGCACGGCTTTTTAAATCTATTTATTAAATTGCCCAGACGCTGCTCAAGAAGCATCTGATGGCCCACAATAACAATTTCATCAATTAAATCATTCGTAAAAAGGATCTCAAGGGTATATTGTATCAAAGGTTTGCTCTCTTCTACGCCATCCTTAACCGTTTTAAATTCCCGCAACGGTTTATAACCCGTCTCGATAAACTTTTGGCCGTAATTTTCCGCAACTAGTCTGCTGTACTTTTTGACTGCTCGTTTGTTGCTATACCCTGCCATCAAAATTGCACTAACCATATCATCACTCGATTAAATAACATTGGAATTAATTTTAAAAAGAGATCCCGATTGGACCTCTGAGCGCTGATCCCTGAGCCCTGAGCCCCATGAACGGTTACCATTATCTTGAGTTTTTTCCTTCATATAGAAAAAATCTTAAGATAGCAAGTCCGGTTCGAAATTAACCTTATGATTGAAATAGTGACGGGATGCCCGGGATCGTTGGGGCGTAAGATGGAATTGAATGCGGGCGATTATCTTGTTAGGAGTTTCTGTTTGCTACCAGCGTATTTACTTTGCATATCGAATGGTTGGTTATTAAGAAAACAAAAATCTATGTCCCCGACCATTGCTGAGGCTGCCTTCCGTAAGCCTGCCCTAAAATAATCTGATTAAACCGCAAAATGTTTTGTTCGATCGTCTGTCGGTCGGCTATAACTTCTAAGTGCAACCCGACTTCTACGATCAATGCTGCTTCGGCGATTCTTTTCTGATCTTCTTTCAGGAAGGTGGATGGCATATGAGAAGCTCCGCCTATCGATTCCGGATCTTCTACCTTTATTATCAATAATTATATTTTTCATCACCCTGTCTTAGTGCCTGGCAAATATTTTTGGTTTCGGCTTGTCCTGGTTAGGGCATTAGAAGAGGGAATCCCTCTCCTTTTCTTATATTTCCGCGCGAACGTCGATCTTGAAGCTTCTTGATTTCATTTACCCCTTCTCAGGTTTTTTCTGAATCCTGCCAACCCAACCAAACCCATACTTAAAAGGAGCATAGTGGCGGGTTCGGGGACGGGGGTTTCCAATGTCTCATAAACGACGTCATTGGCGCATATGACTGAAAAAGCAACGGTAAATTTATCACTCAAAAATATATGGTTTTCACCAAACGTGAAAGTAGGCGTATAAATGACATCGTACTGGGCATCACTCCCCCACCAACCTGATAGTTCGGTTGTCCCTTTCAAGAGCCCTAAATATTCGCTTTTCAATCCCACCGGATGGCCGGTTCTGAAGTTCGAGGCCGTCGCCAGCAGATAGTTCGCGTCTTTTACAGTGCCCGGCCCGTCTTCGCCCAGCGGTTGGATCACATTATAGAGGCCATAGTTGACGCTTGCTTTGCCGGAATGGTATAAAGATTTGACGACATAATCCCAAACATCATCCGCATTCTGGTCGATAAACAAATCAGCGGCTGAGAGCCCTCTGAAAAGATTGAGATATGCGCTGCCGGACCGGGCCGCTTGGACGTTAAAACTCAGGCTGGCAAGATAGCCCGCAGCTGATACTTCTGCGGTGCCGCCAAGAAAATCCGGGGTGCCGTTCAAATCGCCAGTATGGACATTCCAATTCGGCCAATTATAGTGATTATCCGTAAATGAAATCGTGACTGCATGCGCAGTTCCCCATATAAAAACTGAAGCAATAAATGCCAACGCAATACTTTTTAAAAGTCTTTTCATTTTTATTAATTTTCTTTCCATTTTTTGTTTGTCCTTAAATGCAGTTTACAGCACAGGAATCAATTTCAGATTTAGCAAATGCAAATGATGTGCCAATAGGGTTTGTCAAAAATAAATGTATAAATACCATAGTGTTAAGTCAGATCTACAGAAAATTAGGAAGACCAGCCCGGAAATGAAAACATGTAACTATGAAGTAAATTGCCTAGTGATGTGTATAAATGGAAGGAATTCGGAGGGCTTGTTCTTGACGCTTAGGTGCTCTCTCAGACAGTTCGTTTGCACCTTTTTTCAATTATGATGAAAAGACCCCAATTTTTTTTAAAAAATGGGGTCTTGGGATTCAGTCCATAGCAATCCTGGTTAAAGGCTATGTTTTCTTAAATTGACTAAAAAATCCTTTCAAATTAGGTTGATATTTTTTTATAAATCAATTTTAGGCCTTTACATAAATTCCCTTGTGAACACTTTTAATCTTGCCCTGTTGCTTCAGTTTATAAATAACATTAAATATTTTTTTCTGATTATATCCGGTTTTTCCTATTAATGCAGCGGTGTCAACGCCCTTTGTTGATCTTTTGATTAAGCTAAATACGATTTCATGGGCCGGCAACATTTTAGTTTTCGGCACAGCTGTCTTTTTAACAGGTGCCGCCTTGGCAGGTTTTGCTTTCTTTGCAGCTTTTGGTTTTTGAAGCTTATCAAACGCAACAATCAATTTTTCAACTTTCTTTGCGAGTGTCATGAGTTCCTTGTTCACTCCTTGTAAATCCTTTTTTAGATTCATCACCATAGCCATTTCCTCCTTCATTTCGATTCTTAGAAATTATTTTTTTGTTGGATTAAAAAATAAATGATCATAAATCTTTTCTAATTCGAATAACTTGTATGCCATACAGTACCATCACCAATTGTGATTTCAGGCATCTTGTGACGGTTACGCCTGGTGTTGCTTCGGAAGCCTTGTGGCGCAGAGTAAATTCTGGCATTGGTTATTTTCTTTGAGGTGGGAGATATTGATCATTTCAAAAGTTCAAGGCACTTCTTTTCAAAAACCGGGAAGTCCCTGGCATCGCCGTCATTTTTGGGTCAGAGTGCTGAGAAATTTCTTGATAGCCCTCTTCTCCGGCTCTTGGATCTGAATGATGCTAGCGCCAATCTCATACTTATTGTTTTTGTGAAGCTGTTCCACCCGTCTGATTTTGGCCTTCAAGGGAATTTTGGTTTTTCGGTCCCTGAAGTTTAGCGAGAGGCGTAAATTTTTTCCCAGAGGGATGGCTTGCTCTGAATGAAAGAGGATTCCCCCTTCACTGATATTTTGGGGGATGTAGTTGTCTCCCCGCTCTGAGGCGACGACGAGGAGATTCTTGATCGAACTGTTCAGGCGCTCGAAGCTCCTCCTCTCCTTTAGGTACAAGAAGATCTGGTTCTTTCCTAATTTCTTGGCACGATAAAGGGCCTGATCGGCTTTCTCGATAAGGTCGGGCCCTGTTTTGGCATCTATATTCAAAGTCGTTACTCCGCCGCTTATGGTGAACTTTTTGAGCGGTTGCTTCTCCCCGTTTATGAATGTGCTCTGTTCGACCTGTTGGCGGATTCGTTCGGCAATAGCCAACCCTCCAGCTTTGTTGGTTTCAGGTAATAGCAGGGTAAACTCCTCCCCACCATAACGGGCGACGATATCGACGTCCCGTAAATTTTTCTTGATGATCTTGGCGAGCTTTACCAAGGCCTTACTTCCCGTGAGATGGCCATTGGTGTCATTGTAATGTTTAAAGTCATCAACGTCGAAAATCGCCAGGGTCAGAGGCGCATGGTAGCGGTTGGCGCGTATAATCTCGTGGTTGAGGGCTTTTATAAAATAGCGATAGTTGTAAAGCTGGGTCAACTCGTCGATAATAGTTTCCTGCTGTGTCCTCTGGAAGATTTTGATCTCGATAATCTTCGGATTTTTCATCCTCCTGTTGATATCGATGAAATAGTCGAGGATAGCTACCCGAATATCAATCTCGCGCTGCACCTGCTGGCTCAACCAATCCCAATGCCGGAAGATTTCCTGCCAATGATTCCGGGCGGCCCTTTTACTAAATTCCATGTGAACCGTAGTGAAAAGCAAGGAAGGGTAAAAGTTCTCTCCGAACTTCTCGACCAGACTCTCCAACTTTTTGACAAACCGTTCTTTATCATGCGATTCTCGCAGAAGGAGATTGTTGATCTCCGACTGTATTTGAACCTCTTTATCCTCGGCCATACCTCTATTCCCTTCCCCCAACAAGGAACAACATTAATTTTAGGATAAAACTACGAAGATGTCTGCCATTACCAACTGGACGTACAGGTCTGCCCTGCTGGTAAAAATGGAGACCTTTGTAAAACGGCACTTTTTGCTTGAAGTTTGTGTAAGGAACGCCAATGAACCGCAAAATACGGAGGCATCTATTTTTCCAGACTAATTTAATATGAATACTAAAAACGAATCAGTATGTCAACCGTTACTTTTCACGCATTTGTTTAACCAATCTTAATGTACAGGCCCATTCAGATTGGTGTTTCGATCATCATCCCTCTCACTTTTATTTTTTAGGGCATTATGGGATATAGGTATTTGGAAATAATTGAGGTTGGATTGAGGTTATGGCAAAACACGCAGTATTTGAACTTGGGCGTCAAGGCGCCCGGCTGGCAAAGCGCGAAGGCGCAGAAATACATTAGCGTATTTTGATAATTAAAATCTGAGCCTGACGAAGAATTTGGGGAAAATAGCAGTTTGCGTTCAGGCACTAGTTATAGTATCTGTGGAATGGATTTTATGAACCAAATACAGGCAAACGATTCACATGTTTTGGCAAGTCACCATCATCATACGGTGATGATCGGGCTGAATCGTCCCAAAGCCCTGAACAGTCTGAATCACGAAATGATCCATTCAGTCCAAAAGGCATTGGATGAAGCAAAAGAAAATCGCGACATCCGCGTGGTTCTGTTCTACGGGGAAGGAAAGCTGGGTTTTTCGCCGGCTGTCGGAACGCTCACCCACCGCTCTAGTAGTAACCCTTGAGCTGCTCCGACACAATGAGGACCTCCCGATTGAAGATGTCTTCAAGGCAGACCTGGAAGCAGCCCGTTTCATCATGAGCCACCCGGATTACCTGGAGGGTGTCCGGGCCCGACTCATCGATAAAGATGACAATCCCCGCTGGCAACCCGACAGCATTGAAAAGGTCGCAAGCATCGACCTCAACCTATCATAGCGAAAGGATTTTAGCGTGCGCTACAGATTTGATGGTAAACAACCGGTAGTTGGAAAAGATACATATGTCAGTGATCTTGCGACGGTGATCGGTGATGTGGTCATCGGAAAAAATTGCTATATCGGCCACGGAGCGATTTTAAGGGGGGATTACGGAAGGATTGAAATCGGAGATGGCACAGCCGTTGAAGAAGGAGTCATCGCCCATGCTCCCCCGGGCGAGAGGTTCCAAATTGGAAAAAGGGTCACCATTGGCCACGGTGCGGTGATTCACGGAAAATATATTGGCGACCTTGCCGTAATCGGCATGCGTGCTATCATCAGCATCTGGTCTGAAATCGGGAAACGGTCAATTGTCGCAGAGGGCAGCGTTGTGAAGATGAAACAGATAATTCCCCCCAATGTGGTTGCGGCTGGGAACCCTGCAAGAGTCGTGCGAGACGTCAGTGACCAGGATGAAGAATTTTGGAGCTGGGGCAAACAGTTATATATCGATCTCGCCAAAAAATATCTGGATATCGGTATGGAACCGGTCGGATAATAGAGAAAAGAAAAGGAAGAAAACAATTTATAAATGATCTTTTCCGTTTTTATTACCCAACCTTCCATTATTCCAGCATTCTATCATTTAAGTGCCTTGGCAGGCGCTTATAGCAATTAAAATACTTGTATACCAAATTGTAGAAATTCCGAGACGTTAAATTAGGCCTCTCCTAACGTGTAATTTCTCAGGAAATAATCCATTTTGATTTTTTGTGCAGGTGTCAAGTTCTCAAAGCGAATGCTGTGCCGCCTTAGTATTTTTGTACCAAACGGTGACTCGTTAATCATTTTTGTATCGGAAACAGTCTTGCAAGGTATTCTTGCAATAGCAAAATCATCATTAGACGGGAATATTCCCAGCTCACTGTAATTTTTTGGTTTTTTAGCATTTGCAAAATAGTAAAAGGCAAGTCCTCCTTTACTAATATCTAAAAGTTGTCCATGATTTGATTTGGATTCAGACTTGAGGTTGACTAAAATATGGTCTTTCACCCAATATCTGATGTGCTTTCTTTTATCTATTTCACTTCTTCTATCTGTAATTCTTCTTTCAGGTCCTTTATCATAAGGAGCTGCGCAAAGCCTGCGATCTATACCAGAACGTCTATCTTTACCGATTCTTTTTTCAAGCATTTATGACCTCTATATTCTTTTCCTGAATCTGCCATACCGATTAAACCAGAGCGCAAGAGGCGAATTTTAGATCCGCTGAACAGTTTCTTACCAATCGTGTTTCCCGCCGCTCCGGGTCATACCCCAAAATTATAGCATCGTTAGCACCTAAAAGCAAGGTGACGTCAAAGTCTATGGCATAAATAACCGGCCACGGTCAATGTGTTCGGTATTCGCAAATACGGCCTTTCCAAAGACCTTTAGCATCGTGCATCAAAATACTGAATCCTTTTTCTTTCGCTTGTTTCTTCTTCTGCTTCAAAGCAAGGTAGACTCTATGTTTACATATTAAATATTTACGTCAATTTCAGGGCTACATGGGAAGACAAATCCACATAAAAATATGTGAAATTATGGGGCAAGCTACATAATAATTGTGAAATTTATTACATAATTTAGAATAGGTGCGGAATAGATTTTTTAAAAAATCACCCAAAGCGGCCGACCGATGCCGGAAGACTTCTTTATATAACGACAGGGGCAATCATCTGTTATTAAGGTTGAGTTTACGATAAATTCAGCCTTATCAAGTTCTTTTACAAGGTAAGCTGCCACTGACTGATTCTGAAACTCCTTATTCACGTCCACAAATTTCATGTGGTAAAGCCAGAATGGAAAATACCTGTTGTTTGTCCATTGGCAGATTAATACGCCAATAATTTTCTCATTGTGAAGGGCCACAATAGCCCAATGGTAATCCTCGTTAGGCAAGTTCGGGGCTTCCTGTTTTTCGAAATCGGATAAATCACCAGCTTTGGAATAACTATCCGTATTCACATCTATTAAATCATCTATTGTGTTAGAACCATAATAACTAAATCCATCAAACATTATATTTCTGTGTTTCTTCTGTTCTGAATCAGTTTTATCTAATGTATGTTTTTTTAAATCGTCAAAGTCCCAACATTCTATAGCTACAATTCTGCCGTCTTTTAATTCAACGTCACTCATGTCATAAACCTTTTTTTGACATCGTTTAAATTTTTATTGGTAAAAAAATCATAT
This sequence comes from Deltaproteobacteria bacterium, assembly GCA_019309945.1. Classification (GTDB taxonomy): domain Bacteria; phylum Desulfobacterota; class Desulfobacteria; order Desulfobacterales; family JAFDFH01; genus JAFDFH01. The sequence continues at coordinate 5,379 of JAFDFH010000049.1, read as the reverse complement.
AATAAAATCTGGTTGTCCGGTTTGTTCCAATTCGTGTTTCCGGTTTGCCCAAAGCGCACCGGTCCTTATGCCGGCCAAAACTCGCCCCGAAGGCCCGCCGTGGCCTATAAACTTAGGATAATCCTATGATTGCAAGATGTTAAGAACCTTTCAGCGCACTCTTTTTTGCGGCGGCCCCAACGGCGCCTAAAGGGCTCAAACAGTTGCCCGGCAAACGGTCCGATACCCTCCGGGCACCGATGTGGAGCCATTGGAAAGAAACGGATAACGAGATAGTATAATATCATGTAGGCGTTAATTTGGAAGCTGAGTCAATTACATCAAGATGAATTAAAAATAAAGGGTTATTTTTAATAGCGCATAAAATAGGTAACCGTTCACGGAACGTTGAAAATAGAAATTGGAAATTTGGCCTTCGTGCTTTTGTACTGTTGATGAACACATTCAATTGGAGGCCGAGTTTTTTAACTCATGATTGGATTTCTTGTAACTTCTCAAAAACTTATGGTTAAACCTACCAGCGGAGTCATCCGCTATATTTGCAGCTATGCTGTCGGATGATCGTATTATCTGATAACTCTTCCGCCAGTTTGTAGACATCCAACTCCTAAACTCGTTTCATCTCGCCCCAATTTCTACTTTCCAATTTCAAATTTCAAGCCGTGAACGGTTACTAAAATAGTAATCACTTATGTTTTTAACAAGGCGTTGTTCTCAGAAAAGGGTGTACAGTTTTTTTGGATAAGCTGAATGAGCTCAGAGAAGGTATTAGTAGGCTGGAACTTAAACACAATATTGGATTGAACAACAGAAAAAGAGAAAGAACTTAGTTCGCTAGGCTCACAATTGGAATGATGGAATGGTGAAATACTGGAATAAAGGGTACGCTACATTCCATCATTCCACATGGCGACATAAAGATGGTGCCGTTAAAAACTATATGATTTCAACCAATTTCCGTGCGTTCGGTATCATCTTCAATGTTGTCTTCAGCATTGAAATAGGTAACGCCAACCAGTCCCCCCAAACGTTTGTTAAACTTGTAGTGTGCAGTGACTGTGGGATTGAACACCCCGGCTTATTTGACTGTGTCCGGTTTCTCGACTTTTTACGAAAGTAAACTTTCCAGAGCCTCTACAAAGGCCTGCTCTCGGCCCCGTTTAATTAAAGAGGCGGCCGAGAACCTGTGGCAGCCGTCAGCTGTTCCTCCTGTCAGTGCGGTTGCCTCTGGTATCAGCTTCATAAAATCAGGAAAGTTTTTCTCTTCTATCTCTTTTCGAAGCCCTGAAGGCACCCTGGCAGAAACCTTGCTAAGAGAAATATCCAGCTTGCCTATTCCCGGCGCCGAATTAGGGAAATGCTGGAAACCGATCACATATTTATCCGGTTCTGCAATTTTCTCTTCAATAAGCCTTTCTATGAAAAGCCCTATGGCTTTAACCCCCATTGGAGAAAACCTGTCTTTAATATCAATCCAGTTAAAATGAGTAGTTTTGCCCAGACCGGATTCTGCAGCTTGCTTTAATTCAAAATCAAATTTTCCCTTTTTCATTTGGGACAGTTCTGATGCCCTCGCAATCGCCCTATCCTGATTCCTCCCCATCAGAAAATCTATTCCTTTTTGAGCATCTCCGGAATAGAAACCTATAGAACCTAAGAGATTAAGTGTTTCTACAAGTTCTTCTATCCTTCTGTTTCCGAACCCGGGCAAGGTGTACCTTCCTTTTGACTTTTGAATAAGTCCCTGTTCCTCTGCCCTGTCAAGAAAAATTCTGTTTACTCCCGTCAGGGCTCCGTCTTTCAGCTGCCTGTCTCCAAACGCTCCAATAACACCATAAATTGCCAGATTTGCATCGACACTACTCCCGGCTGCGGGTAATTGCCTGAAAAGTTCCATGGCAAATACCGAAGACACAGATGCGCCTGAGATATCGGTATCCCCGCTTATTCCGAAAAGTTCCGGGTTGAGATGAATGACATTTCCGGGCACTTCTCCGTCCGGCAGATGGTGATCCAGAATAATGACAAGGCTGTTATGTTTTGAATATTTACCGATAAGACCTGAGCTTTGCCCACCCAGATCCGCATATAGCACACATCCCCGGTAGGCGGCATGGATTTTCGCAAGAATCAGTTCATGTATTTTTTCTATGGGAAACAGTTTGTAATCAATAGAAAGAATATCAAACGCCTTTGAAAGGGATGCCGCCGCACAGAGACCGTCGGCGTCATTGTGATGCACTACAACTGCAGGCGCCTCCATTTTCTTAAGGGCATCTAAGAATTCTCCTGCGGCACGATTATTTTCAGTCTTGTATTGTTGGAATTGTCCTGTGTTCATCTCATCTATGTCTTTAATGGGCCTGTAGAGGTAAAAGGTTCCCGGAGTTTTTATCAAACACCAGAATATGTTTGGGTGGAAAAGATACAAAAATATTATGGCCAACTTCAACTTCCAGTTCTTTTGTAACAAGAATGCTGAACAAAACTCCACTGTATTTTGCCTGAAGAATAGTCTCAGGGCCTGAAGGCAGGATGGTTTGAACCTCTGCTTCAATTGTATTAATACCGGGTTTTGAAACTATGGAAATGTTTTCAGGCCTTATTGCCGCAACGACATCCAATCCGGGTTGAGTATTTTTATATGAGGTAATCAGTGCCAGGGGTTCACCCCTCACCTCGGCCATGCTGCCCTCGGCAGTATCCCTGACAGCTATGGTTCCCTCAATTTTATTGATCGACGGACTCCCAATGAAATCTGCCACAAAGAGGTTGGAGGGTCTGCTGTAAACCGTTTTGGGGGGATCTATTTGTTCTATGATGCCGTTATTTATAATGGCGATCCTTTTTGCCATTGTCTGGCCTTCAATCTGATCGTGGGTGACATAGATAGTTGTAGCGCCGGTCTGAAAATGAATGTTTTTAATCTCCGCCCTCATTTCCAGCCGCAGCTTTGCGTCAAGATTAGACAAAGGTTCATCCATAAGAAAGATATTGGGTTCGCTTACGAGCATTCTTGCCAGCGCTACCCTTTGCTGCTGCCCTCCACTCATCTGCTGGGGGTATCTGGACGCCATTTTTTCAAGCCTTATATACTTCAGAACTTTCTCCACCTTTTTTCTGATTAGCTCGGGCTTCATCCGTTTTACTTTTAAGCCAAAGGCAATATTTTCAAATACGGTCATATGAGGCCAGAGTGCATAGCTCTGAAAAACAAGCCCCACGCCTCTTTCACGGGCAGGTATGAGTATTCCTTTTTTGCTTGAGAAGACGCATCGGCCTTTTAAATAGATTTCTCCTGAAGTCGGGATTTCAAGCCCGGCAACCATTCTGAGAATCGTTGTTTTTCCGCACCCGGATGGTCCCAGAAGGATAAGGAATTCCTTTTCGCCAACATCAAAAGACACGTTATCAACTGCAACAACATCTCCGAAAACCTTTGTCAGGTTTTTAATTTCAACAATGAGTTCAGGCATGCCTTGGCTTTTTCCTTTTAAATGCCGTCCTTTTTCCCAAGTTTTCTGGAAAACAGTTCCCCTGCGACAACAATGATAATAATCAGGACGCTTATGGCGCTTGAAAACTGGGTGTAGCCCTGTTCCTGATACCGGAATGTCATGGTGGTAAGTGTTCTTGTTGAAGGCGTTACAAGGAGTATAATAAGGGAAAGTTCCCTCATCACCGTTATAAATACCAGGATAAAACCGGAAAGCGCCCCATGGATGGAAAGCGGCAGAATAATCTTCCTGAACCTCATGAACCAGCTTGCCCCTAGTGTTTCTGAGGCCTCTTCCAGTTCGCTTCCGATCTGAAGCATAGACGTTATTCCCGCCCTTCCGGTAAAAGGAAGGTTCTTTGAAATACACACCAGCGCCACCAGAAAAAACGTTCCATAAAGCGCCGGAATCGGCCCGATTTTATGGGTAAACAGGGACAGGTAAAGCGCTCCAAAGGCGATGCCGGGGATAAGATAGGGAAGAAACGACATCTGTTCCACGGTCTTGGAAAGCTTCGTATTTCTGCCCTTGACAACTGCATAACCGATAAAGATTCCCAGCATTCCTGAGGTGATAGAGGCTACCAGGGCAAGCTTTATGCTGTTCCAGGCCGCCCCCAGGATGGCGAAGTTTCTCAGGATTCCGGCTTCTCCCTCTGCAAAGGCGGTATTCGCCGAACCGATCCAGAAAAGAGTGGTCAGCTTGTCAAATGAATAGTCGTCCGGATAAAGTGTAAGAGTCTGCCACGCCAGGAGGACAAAAGGAAGCAAAACCGAAGCAATAAGCAGCAGCACGACAACCGCAACTAGCGGATACCTGATCCTGCCCAGTGGGGTTAAAGATGTTGTGAATCCTTTTCCTGCAATAGTTACAAAACTCTTTTTTTCTCCAATAAATCTTTGATTAAAGTATATGATTACGGAAGAAATGGCCACCAGAACAAAAGAAAGGATATAGGCTGTGGACGGAATCCGGTTTATGATGTTGGTGTATATCTGGGTTGACAGCGTAAAATATCTTACCGGAGCGCCCAGAAAATACGGTGTGCCAAAGGTTCCTACAACCCTGGAAAAGGTAAGTATGAAACTGGAAAGGAGCGCAGGCAGAACCAGGGGAAAGGTAATTTTCCATAATATACGAGCCGTTGAAGCGCCTAAAATTTCGCCTGACTCCTCAAGCCTTGAGTCTATGCTCGATAAAGCGGCCGAGACGAGCAGAAAGGTAAAAGGAAAATAATGAAGGGAAAGGGTGCATACAATTGGAAAAAATCCGTAAGACACCCAGTCCGGAGGACTTGCCCCTGTCAGGAACTGCAACATGCCGGCAGCTCCCCCGATTCTGTCGTTTTTAAAAAGAGTAAGCCAGGCAAGCGCATGGATATAAGATGGAATAACATAGGGAAGCACCGCAATGGTCGCAATCGTCTTTCGAAATGGCAGGTCGGTCCTTGTGACAAGCCAGGCAAGGAGAGAGCCTATGAGTATCGCAAAAAACGATACGCTAAGTGAGGTGGAAAGAGAATTGAGAAGCGGGCGATGCAGTATATTTTTGGTAATACTGCTTGCAAAGACCCTTTTCCAGTGAAAAACTGTAAAATTTCCGGGAATTGCATTTTCAGAAAGCCTTGTATCCGCAAATTGCCAGACAAACGAATCCTCTATCATCTTGAAAAAGGGGATTATTATAATAAAAAAGAGGAGGGCCAAAAGTACGATTGAAACGATAATATGGGGCTGGCGAAGATAGTTCCTGATCCTGCTTAGCCAGACTCCCCTTTCGCTTCCGGTTATACTGATACTTCTTTTCAAGGCATTACCTTTAACCTAAGTTGAGCGATTTTTTGCGAAGATATGTGCTGAGATCTTGATGCATAAGGATTTGC
>JAFDFH010000318.1 GCA_019309945.1 Deltaproteobacteria bacterium | reverse complement strand
ATTTTATTGGGTGGGATAAACCGTCGCGCTGTACGCCGGACGAAAAAGGCTATGATCCGGAAGCAGATGTTGAATTTTATTCGAATCGACCACAATGCTGGATTACTGTTCAGGAGGGGTGCTTTGCGGTTTTTTTCCCACAAGATGCCCACGCCCCTCTGGGAACGGACGAATATATCCATAAAGTGGTTGTCAAAGTGGCCACAATTTGGAACGATTAAGCGATTGATCTTTTTTTACCTCAACTAGAGAAAATCAGAACGTTAAGAAAGGAAAGAGATGCGATCGAAACGATTTGAAAAACTGGCCGAACGTCCGGTAAACAAAGAGACCTTTATTCTGCCATGGCACGAAGCCGGGTTGATTAATGTGAGCAGTCCTAAGGACCCGCAGCCTAGTATCAAAATTGTGGACGGCATCGTAACAGAGATAGACGGGGTGCCCCGTGATGAGTTCGATTTAGTTGATCATTTTATTGCCCGGCGAGCGATTAATATCGTGACGGCTGAACGGGCCATGGATATGCCTTCGGTAGAAATCGCCCGAATGCTGGCAGATATCAACATATCACGTGACAAAATCCTTGAACTGGTGAGTGGGTGTACACCCGCCAAACTTGTAGACATCGCCCTGAACATGAATGTGTTGGAGATGATGATGGGGCTTTCGAAAATGCGTGCCAGACGAACCCCAGCCAATCAGGCGCATGTTACTAATCGTAAAGAAAGCCCTGCACTTCTGGCAGCAGACTCGGCAGAGGCCGCCCTGCGAGGATTCGATGAGATCGAGACGACTATTGCCGTTTCACGGTACGCTCCTCTTAACGCTTTGGCGATACTCGTGGGTTCACAAACGAGCAGAGGAGGTGTCTTGACACAGTGCGCCGTGGAAGAGACCACTAACCTTCGTTTGGGATTTAAAGGGCTGACAAGCTATTCAGAAACGCTATCTGTTTATGGGACTGAAAATACGTTTTACGATGGCGACGACACTCCCTGGTCGAAGATGTTCCTAACCGCAGTATATGCGAGCCGCGGGGTCAAGACCCGCCATACATCCGGTACCGGATCTGAAGCACTCATGGGGCACTCAGAAGGCAAATCGATGCTCTACCTTGAAGCACGATGCCTGCTTGTCACCCGCGGTTGCGGCAGTCAGGGAACGCAAAACGGCTCGATTAGCTGTATTGCACTGCCTGAGGCACTACCAGGTGGTGTTCGTACGGTGTTGGCAGAAAATTTAATTGCCGCAATGCTGGGCCTTGAGGTGGCATCCGGCAACGATGCACTGGCATCCCATTCTGAAATACGTAAAAGTGCAAAACTCATGCTTCAATTTATTCCGGGCACTGACTTTATTACCTCCGGCTATGGAGCAATTCCACGGTACGACAATATGTTCGGCGGTGGGAACTTTGATGTCACTGAGCTTGACGATTGGTATGTCCTGCAACGCGACATGCAGATTGATGGCGGCATAGTCCCGGTCCGCGAGGATGAAGTTCTTCGGGTAAGGGAACTTGGAGCCAGGGCGATTCAGGCCGTTTTTAAATCACTAGAGTTTGAACCGATATCGGAAGCTGAAGTACGGGCGGCTATCACCGCCTTCAGCAGTCAGGATATGCCGGATCGTAACCGGATATCCGACATAGAATCGGCCATGAGACTTCTTGGTGGCTCTCTTACCGTAATTGATGTTATCAAAGCTCTAGAGAATTCAGGGTACCATGATATCGCTGCAAATGTCTTCGAGATGCAAAGACAGCGCGCCATTGGCGATTATCTTCAGCCATCAGCCATTTTCGATAAAGACTTCCGGGTAAAAAGCGCCCTTACAGATCCTAATGACTATTGCGGCCCTGGTACCGGGTATCGTGTCGAGGGGGAGCGCTGGTTGGCTTTGCAGAATTTGTCCCAGGCCTGGGATCCGCGCACCTATCTTGAAAAAATAGTCACCCAAGATGAGTCGCCTTGGTTCGAAGAATTAGGTCCGGCACAACCCGGAAATAGGCCTGAAGTCGTCATTGCCTTAAGTCCGACTTTTGGTGCCCAGATCCGACAAAGTCTGGGAGGCTTAAATCTTCGCGAGGTTTTAATATCGGTATTAAATAGCATTCAAGAAGAAGGGATTCCATCAAGGATTGTACGTGTCTTTCACACATCCGATGTCGCATTCATTGGGCATTGCGGAGCACAACTCAGTGGTTCAGGGGTAGCCATCGGCATACAAACCAAGGGAACAACCGTCATTCATCATCGAGACCTTGCGCCGCTCGAAAACCTGGAACTGTTTCCCCAGGCGCCCAATCTGAACCTCGACAACTATTCTCAAATCGGACGTAATGCAGCTCGCTACGCCCTTGAAAAACAAACAAGTCCGGTCGCGGTAAAAATCGACAATACGGTTCGCCTGCGACTGATAGTGCAGACAGCGCTGCTGCAACGATTCGAAGCAAAGCACATCGAACCTGACCGGCAACCGGTTGAGCTGAGAATGATATGAGGAAAATCTATTATGAAAAAAAATACAATTTGTACCTTCAGCGGGCGATCAGTTGATGAGTTAAGTATCCAAGGAATACTTTCAGGTGACTTGAAGGCCGAAGATTTTCGTATCCACGGCGAGACATTAAATCATCAGGCAAGGGTTTCCGAAGAAGCCGGATACACACAGCTCGCTGAGAATCTGAGAATTGCTGCGGAATTAACGCACATGTCCAACGAAGAAATTTTGGATATATACAATACGTTGAGGCCCCGGCGGACGTCATACAAAGAAATGATAGATATGGCTGAACGGCTCCAAAATGAGTTTACTGCTCCGCTGACAGCAGCTTTTGTGCGGGAGGCGGCGGCGGTTTACCTCAAACGCGGTATCGTTAAAGAAGACAAATAGCTAACAATAGCCCTGATCCATTCGACCCGAATACAGTTTTTCCTCAACACCGCTGAAGAAAACGATCATGAATTTTTTAAAAGTGGAAATGACGAAATACGTTTTTTGGATTGGCAGAAGCAATCTATTATAAATATATATCCTTTGCCGGATTAGATTACAGCTATGCTTACACAATTGCTAATTTTTGTGGATATCGTTTGGTAATCTGATATAGATTGCCTTCCCCAAAAATTTGGATATCATATATTCCACGGATAAAGCTAAAAGCACCGACCACTGCTATTACAACAACCTTCTTGTTGGTTTAATAGAGGCATTCCTACTCAACTGACGTACCACAATATCTTGCACAAGATCCGATAATTGAAATTACACCAAGAAGTCAAACCTTCTGCTATCAATGTTAACCAGCTAATATTTTTGGGTAAATTGTTACTGCCATTTGTAATCAAAACATTTCGTTACCCACCAAAATCAAACACTATATCATCTAATCATAAACCAAACAAAGGTGCCGCATCGGGAAATTATCGCGGCACCTCTCATATTACTGGACAGCAATTATTAAGTTGTTACAAATGTGGCTTTTTGTGATATTCTATAAAATTGAGAGCGTTTCAAGCAACCCATATGCCTTTTTCTAAGCATTAAAACCCATGAGACAACCAATCTATTTAGACAATGCTGCAACTTCGTTTCCCAAACCTCCCCAGGTGACTGAAGCGATGATTCATTATATGAATGAGGTGGGGGCTAATCCCGGGAGATCAGGACATCAATTGTCTCTTGAAGCATCTCGCGTTGTTCAGCACACTCGTGACAATCTCGCAACCCTGTTTAATATTTCTGATACAAAGCG
>JAFDFH010000317.1 GCA_019309945.1 Deltaproteobacteria bacterium | reverse complement strand
CTACGCTTCGGGGCAACTGTGACGGTAAGAACCTGAGCTACAAATGCCTAAAATGCGCTAAAGTGCCTAAAATGCGCTAAAGTGCCTAAAATTAAGGATGTTAATCATTATATAAAAAGAAGCTAAAATTCCAATTTTGAGTTAGCGAATATCCAGTAGCGGGTATCGGGCGCAAGTGGAAAAACGTAAATTTCAAACATCGACAACAAATTGTCGCTATCGCGCCGCTAAGCGCCTATTAATTTAATGGATTTGCGCATATGGAATTTGGAACTTTTTAATTAGCCGCCTGAAACCGTCTTTTTGGAAAACCATCAAATTTTGATTATCAACCATCCGAACCAGTCATGGAGGTGAGAATGAAAAAGTTTTTATCGCTTGGGGTTATGCTGGGCGTCATCTGTTTTTCATCAAACACATTGGCAGCACTCAAAATCATGGGTAGAAAAAAACTTACGACTGTTTTCATCCTTTTATTAGTTGCGTGTTTTGTCATGTCGCTAACATTTATTGGATGTGGGAAAAAAGAAGAAGAAAAAGCTGCCGAAGCTCCCGCGGAAGCCGTAGTTAAAGAAATCAAAATCAAACTGGGCGTTGTCACTAAACCCGGGTCCGCTCAGAATATTGTTGCGGAAAAGTTTAAAGAACTGATTGGGAAACGATCCGGCGGAAATATCGAGGTGAAAATTTTTCACTCTGCTTCGCTTGGCAATGAAACCGAAATTCTTCAGCAGATTCAAATGGATTCCATTCAAATGGGCGTCATTACGAGTGGTCCTTTTGATACATTTGATCCGATTGCCAGTGTCATCGACTATCCCTTTCTCTTTAAAGACTATTCCCAGGTGGACCGTATCCTGGACGGACCACTTGGACAAGAAATATTAAAAAGCCTTGAGGGTGTCGGATTTAAAGCACTCTGTTTTTCAGAAAACGGTTTTAGAAACCTTACGAACAGCAAAAGACCGGTCAAGCGGCCGGATGATGTCAAAGGGTTAAAAATCCGTGTTATGGCCTCGGCCTTGCACCGATCCATCTGGCAGGCCCTGGGAGCAAACCCCACACCGATGCCGTGGCCGATTTACACGGAACTGGAACAGGCCGTTATCGACGGGCAGGAAAACCCCTTGTGGGTTATTGAAGTATACAAATTTTACGAAATTCAGAAATACATGACACTGACGCGACATGTCTATTCATCGCACATCAGTGTTGCTTCACTGCGCTGGTGGAATACGCTGGACCCCAAAACGCAGGATATGATTCAAAAGACCATATATGAAGCGGCCGTTTTCCAGCGCCAAGACAACCGTTCCAAAAATGCCCAGCGTCTGGTGTTCCTTAAGGAAAAGGGCATGCAGGTGGAAGAAAGCCCCGATATTAGGGCTTTTAGGGCCAAAGTGGCGAAGCTAAAGGAGGAAAAACTCTTTGATAAACCCAAGGTGCGAAATTTGCTGGAAAAAATACTGGAAGCAACGCAATAAGTGAGGGTGAAAAATTGAACCTTTGTGAGCGCCTGAGCCAAGCGATCAATCAATGGGTCGAGCGCCTGTTATTCGGATTGGGCTTTGCCATGGCCATGATCGTTGCCGTTCAGGTATTTTTCAGGTACGTGCTCAACCACTCTCTTTTCTGGTCAGAAGAACTGGCTCGCTACCTCTTGGTGTGGTTGACCTTTCTAGGCGCCTCGGTGGCCTACCATCGCGGAGCCCATCCGGGTATCGATTTTTTTTATGTCAAGATGCCCCCCACCATAAAAAAAGCAGCAAGGTTTCTGGTCCATCTCACTTCGTTGAGCCTGTTCGGAGTTATGATCTTTTATGGCTACCGGTTCACTTATTTTTTGCGATTACAAATAACACCGGCACTGCATCTGCCTAAATGGATCATCTTCAGCATCATTCCGATAAGCGGACTTATTCTCATGATTCACGCCCTGACCTTTTTAGGCAAGGAATTTAAAGGACCGGCCCGTGGCAGCTGAAATTCTGATTTTGGGCTTACTCTTTCTTTTTGTGCTTAACACGCCGATTGCCATTTCGATCGGCGTGGCTTCGATTCTGGGAATTCTAATCCTGGGCGACGTTTCGTTAATGGTGGCCATCCAGCGAATGTTCGGAGGCGCCGATTCATTTTATCTTTTGGCCGTCCCCCTCTTCATGTTTGTGGGCGTTATTATGGGAGCAGGGGGAATGAGTCAAAGGATTATCGCATTTGCAAATTCGCTTGTCGGGTGGTTACCCGGTGGATTGGCCGCGGTGAGTGTTGTTTCAGCGATGTTTTTTGCGGGGATTTCAGGATCGGCGGCGGCCGATGCCGCAGCGGTTGGCGCCATCTTGATACCGGCCATGAAAAAATCAGGCTATTCATCCGATTTTGCGGCCGCGGTTCAAGCGGCCGGGGGGTCCATTGGCGTTATTATCCCGCCTTCCATCCCGATGATCATCTTCGGTTTTCTCACCGGTGCGTCCATCGGACAGCTTTTCGCCGCCGGAATCTTGCCGGGCCTGTTAATCGGCGTTTCTTTGGTCGCCGTGGCGACCTTTATTTCCTGGAAAAAGGGATATGCCGCTACCAACAAATTCTCAATCCAGGAAACCTGGAAAACCCTTAAGGATTCAGTGCTCGCACTCATCGTTCCATTGATTATTTTAGGGGGGATCCTTTTTGGAATATTCACCGCTACCGAATCGGCCGCGGTCGCGGTGGTTTATGCTTTAGTGGTCGGGATGTTCGTATATCGAAAAATCAAACTCAAAGATCTTGTCCCGCTTTTCAGAGATGGCGCTATAACGGCTTCAATCGTCATGTTTATCATTGCCACCGCATCGATTTTTAGCTGGGTCGCGGCGGTTGAAGATATACCGGCCCAGCTGGCCGGTTCTTTACTGGGTCTAACCGACAACCCGGTGGTGCTTCTCTTGCTGATTAATCTGGTGCTGCTGATTGCCGGCACCTTTGTTGAAACCACCGCTTCCTTGATCCTTCTGGTCCCTATGATCACGGCCATGCTGCCTTCACTGGGCATTGATATCATTCAGCTCGGCGTTATTGTCGTCACGAATCTGGCAATTGGAATGCTCACGCCCCCCATGGGCATCTGTCTGATCGTATCCTGCTCGCTGTCAGGGGATAGTATTACCGCTATCAGCAAACGAATCCTGCCGTTTTTAGTGGTTTTAATCATCGATCTGATCATTATTACCTTTTATTCGCCCCTGACCATGTACCTGGCACGGATCGTTGCCGGATAGTCGCTATCTAGTGCCCATCCAGAAACGGTCTTTTTGCCCGATCTCGGCGTTATGCTCAAAATTTTATCCTCGGAATATCAACGATATGCCTGTGGTAAAATTTCTCGCAGGCCTTGATCTCGAACAAAAATCCTCGTTTCTGGACGGACACTATCTAAATTTGTAGCCGTTCACGGCTTGAAACTTGAAATTGGAAAGTAGAAATTGGGGAGCGATGCAACGAGTTTACGAGTTGGATGTCTACAAACTGGCAGAAGAGTTATCAGATATGGTCTGGCACGACACAGAATACAAAGCAATAGTTGAAAAACTCGGCCCCCAATTGAATGCGTTCATCAACACTACAAAAGCATGAAGGCCAAATTTCCAATTTCTATTTTCTATTTTCAATGTTCCGTGAACGGTTACCTAAATTCTATGCAATTCAAGCCGATTGGGCCCCAATTTTTCATTGGCGGCTTTTAATTTTTCTTCACTCGCTATAACGGCTACAGCCTTTTTATCC
>JAFDFH010000316.1 GCA_019309945.1 Deltaproteobacteria bacterium | reverse complement strand
GTCGACCATACAAACAGAGACAAAGCTGTGGTATGCTGAATATTTTCTACGGGCAGGATACACCAAATTAGAGGTCACCAACTTTGGTCACCCCAGAATCCTGGTTCAGAGCAGGGACGCGGAGGAGATTCTGGAAAAGGTCCATAAGTTGAAGATTGTCCAGGAGAAAAAACCGCACCTGAAATGCTACGGAATGACCAAAAAGGCCTTTGAACGGGCGGCGAATATGGCCCAGAAGGGCTTTCCCCCCAGCAGCGTGGCCTTTACCATTTCAACCGAAGATCTCCATGGCCGCAGGAACTCGGGAAGGACGCGGGAGGAATATCTGAAGGAAATCCCGGAATTTATCAAAATTGCCGAAGCGAACGGTTTTGTGATCGACATGAACGGTTTTGTGATCGACATGGCCATTGCCTGTGTTTATGGTTCACCCTTAGCGGGGCCGGTACCGATCGAGCATACGTTTGAGCTCATGGACTGGGGCTTGGATAAGGGCATTAAGCATTTTACGCCCTGTGACACCACCGGCGAGTCAAACCCCAAACGATCCTATGACTATATGGCCGCCCTCGTGGATCGTTACGGGAAATACGATGATGAGATTCAGTTTCGGATCGCCCACTTCCATGAATGCCGGGGCATGTCGCTCTCCAACACCTTGTCCGCTATCCTGGGCGGTGCCCGTCTTATAGAAACCTCTTTGGGGATGGGCGGCGGACAGCCGGCCTTTATGGTGGACGGCATTCCGGGTAAGGGAAGCGGCCCCCTTTATACCAACTCCTGGGAAGTCGGCAATTGCCCGACCGAAGACTGCCTGGTGATGCTGGATGAAATGGGAATAGACACCGGGATTGACATTGATTTAATGCTGCAGGTTGGAAGAGTTTTTGAGTGGACCATGCAAAAATCTCTTCCGGTGTGGACCACAAAAGCGGGCCGACCCATCAAATATCCTGTGGAATGGTGCATCCCGACGAACGACTTGTCGAATATACCGCCCTATGGTCCTCCCCAGATGTTCTGGGCGGATTCATCAAAATACAAGCCGGCGTCGGACGCATTTGTTCAGAAAGAATTTAAGGACCGCTCGTTTAAATGGGGCCGATGTGATTCAGGAACCGATTCCTGGTGTAAGTTTGATGAGTAAAGCGATCACGGTAAACGCAATCTGAACCTAAAAACAGATGTAACCGTTCACGGGTTCAGGGTTCAAAAGTTCAAGGTTTAGAGATAATTAGAAACAGACAGACCCGCTGATAAAGGCGGGTCTGTCTGTTTTTTAACGATGATCAAAATTTTTCATCAATTATTTGGGGTTTCAATTTAGGGTTGGATTAGATTTGTCGTTCCTGGCCCTCCCAGTAAGGTTTTCTGAGAATACGCTTTAGGATCTTTCCCGTAGCGGTTCGCGGGAAATCATCAATAAACTCGACCGAACGGGGTCGCTTGTAGCCTGCCAGATGCTCCTTGCAGAAGTCCAGTATCTCTTTTTCGGTAATACGTTCCCCTTCTCTGAGTACCACAAGCGCTTTAATCTCTTCGCCCCACTGTTCATGGGGAACGCCGATCACCGCCACTTCTGATACCTGGGGCAAATTTGAAATAACCTCTTCGATTTCAGCAGGATAAACATTTTCACCGCCGCTGATGATCATGTCGTGCTTGCGATCCGCCAGGTAATAGTACCCCTCTTCATCAAAATAGGCCACATCCCCGGCGGTGGACCATTCCCCGTCAATGGCAGCAGCGGTCTTTTCCGGATCTTTATAGTAACCGATAAAGGCTGAACGGGCTTTGGCCCACAGGGTCCCCTGTTTTCCGGGTTCCTTAATGATATTGCCATTCTCATCCACCAGCTTGATTTCAATGTCGGGATTCGGCTGGCCGATGCTTCTTATTTTCCGCAATTGATCTTTATGGCGCAGGGTGGTCAAAGCACCGGTTTCGGTTGAGCCGTAACCCTCGCTGAAACGTACGTTTTTGAAAAAATCGAGGGCCGTTTCTTTGGTCTTGGTGAGGAGCGGAGCCGAAGAACTGCCCAGGGAACTCAGGGATTTCATGTTATATTCGTTTTTTATCTCGTCCGGTAGTTCCAAAATACGTGTGATCATGGTTGGAACCATGGAACTGGTCGTCACTTTTTCCTTATCAATGATCTGTAACAATTTTTCGGGATCGAATTTTCCGGAAGGAAAGATCACGTTCGTGCCGCCGCACCAGAAGGTAATCAGGGTCGACCACACGCTGTTGGAGTGGCAAACCGGAATAATGGCCAGAAGCACCCGCTCATCCAGCCGAATGTGAGGTTTACCGGCCGTGCGCACAAATACATTTTTGACAATATCCAGGGTTCCCCGGGTGGTATTCATGGCACCTTTGGGAAAACCGGTGGTGCCCGAAGTGTACCCGAAATAGAAGATATCATCTTCCTTTTGGTCCACATTATTCGGTTCGTGGGTGGGTTGCCCGGCGAGAAGATCTTCGTAATTTAAAAAACCATCGGGGGTTTTGTCTTTAGGCCCAATGATGAAAACGTTTTCCTTTTGAATTGCCGGGAGATTATCCAGATTGATTTTCTCAAAAAGCTCTATGCCTGCAAATAGGGCCACCGAGTCGGAGTTGTTGATGATATATTCCAGCTCTGAAGGAACCAGCCTGAAATTGATGGGTACCGAAATCATGGCGGCCCTGGTTAGGCCGTGATAAATCTCGAGGAACTCAATATTGTTATACATAATTATTGCGAGTTTATCCTGGCGCTTGAACCCTTTTTTTAGAATGGCATGGGCGAGCTGATTCGAGCGGGCATTGAGTTCCGCGTAGGTAACGCGCTTGTCTTCGAAAACAGCTGCAACCTTATCGGGATATCGCCAGGAATTAATTCTTAAACCATCAGCCAGATTCACGCTAACCTCCTCCCCTTTATTTTCTTTCTAAAGTGATGGCATAGCCCATTCCACCACCGATACAAAGGGTAGCCAGGCCTTTTTTATGGTCTTTGCGGTTCATTTCCATGGCAAGGCCATAGGTGATTCGCGCTCCGGTGCAGCCAATGGGGTGACCGATGGAAATCCCGCCACCATTGACATTGGTTTTGCTCCAGTCCATATTCAATTCTCTAATATTGGAAAGGGCCTGGGATGCAAAGGCCTCATTTAACTCGATACATTCGATTTCCGGCATGGTCCACCCGGCTTTCTGTAGCGCCAGCCGCGTAGCGGGCATGACCCCACATCCCATATAGGCAGGATCGATAGCCCCGGCCGCATAGGATTTGATATAAGCCAGCGGTTTCAGACCCAATTCATCTGCCTTTGCTTTGGTCATGATAAGGACCGCCGCACCGGCATCATTGATTCCGGAAGCGTTCCCGGCCGTAACCGTACCGTCCTTTTTAAAGAAGGGTCTTAGCTTGGCCATTTTCTCTAACGTGGTATCCATGGGTCTTTCATCCACTTCAAAGACGATCGGGTCGCCCCTGCGCTGGGGAATGGTCACCGGCACGATCTCATCTTTAAAAACTCCGGATTCGATAGCGGCGCGGGCGCGTTGGTGGCTTTCAAGACCTAACTGGTCCTGATCTTCCCGGCTGATTTCATACTTTTCGGTGATATTTTCCGCGGTCACGCCCATGTGATAGTCATAATAAAGTTCCCATAACCCGTCGTGAACCATAAGGTCCACCGCCTCGGCATTAAACATTCGGGCCCCCTCGCGCAATTTTGGAAGGGTGTAAGGGATTAAGCTCATATTTTCCATACCGCCGGCAATAATTATTTCTGCGTCACCCGCTTTAATTGCCTGAACTCCCATGGTTATCGCTTTCATCCCGGATGCACAGACCTTGTTAACGGTCGTTGCCGGCGTCTCCTTGGGCAAACCCGCATAGATAGTGGCCTGACGCGCCGGGTTCTGCCCCTGGCCGGCTTGCACCACATTGCCCATAATTACTTCGTCTATTTCAATTTCCTGATGGGAGTCGTCCCATTGCTGATATTTCGCCTCTAATTCAACGATTCCAACGTCTTTTAGTCTGTCCGGCGCAGCATCAAGCATATATTGTGCCGGTTTCGGCTTGAGACCGGCGCGCTTTAAGGTTTCCCGGATACAGATGGCCCCTAATTGTGCCGCAGGAATATCTTTTAATGTTCCCTGAAAATTTCC
>JAFDFH010000315.1 GCA_019309945.1 Deltaproteobacteria bacterium | reverse complement strand
ACAGTTTTTTGAAACAAAGGCAGCGCCTGATGAGCTTCGGGGCGGACAACCGGAAATCAATGCGGAAATTACACGAAAAGTTCTGGCGGGCGTAAAAGGTCCCAAACGGGATGTGGTTTTGTTAAATGCATCGGCAGCCCTTGTGGCCTCCGGAAAAGCAGATGATTTTACAGACGGCCTCCAGCTGGCTGAAGCGTCCATTGATAACGGCGCTGCCGCTAATAAACTGGATGCACTGGTTACGTTTACACAGGAAAATGGTTAAAAAGGTAAGGTAACCGTTCACGGCTTGAAACTTGAAATTAGAAATTAGAAATTGGGGCGAGATGAAACGAGTTTAGGAGTTGGATGTCTACAAACTGGCATAAGACTTAGCAGATATGGTCTGGCAAGACTTTGATAAGTATAACAAAAAGGTTTCAGAACACCGTGGGCTATCAGATAATACGATCATCCGACAGCATAGCTGTAAATATAACGGAAGGGTATGGTCGGGATACTCCCGCTGACAGGAAAAAGTTTTATCTATATTCAAGCGGTTCACTTGAAGAAACCAAATCATGGTTGCGAAAACTCATCAGAAGAAAAGTTTTATCTGAGTCAAATGCGACAGAATACAAAGCAATCGTTGAAAAACTCGGCCCCCAATTGAATGCGTTCATCAACCGTACAAAAGCATAAAGGCCAAATTTCTAATTTCTAATTTCAACGTTCCATGAACGGTTACGGTTAACCGTTCTGGAGTACAATGTTTCGAAGGAAACCATATATAATGGGAGCAGACATCTTATCAAAAATCGTTGAACATAAAAAAGAAGAAGTAGCGGCGGCTAGAAAACGGTTACCTGAAAATCGTCTTCGAACCGAAGCAATGATACCTCGAAAAAGACGTTCATTTATGAATCAACTATTGCAAAAGGGTCCTTCCAACGTAAATATTATCGCCGAAATCAAGCGGGCTTCCCCATCTAAAGGCCCGATTCAACTGGATTTAGATCCAGTTCGCTATGCATTGGAGTATGAAAAAGGCGGAGCGGCGGCGCTTTCTGTGCTCACGGATCAAACTTACTTTAAAGGCAGTTTTGAAGACCTGCAAAAAGCAAGGGAAGTTTCCACCCTTCCCGTACTTCGGAAAGACTTCATGATCTCTTCCTACCAACTCTATGAATCGTCGGTGTTAGGGGCGGATGCGGTTCTTCTCATTGTGCGGATACTCTCCCAGGAACAGCTGCGTGATTATTTGAATCTAAGCCATGAACTTGAAATGGATGCAATGGTTGAAATTCATTCTGAAAAAGATTTTGAAACAGCAACACGGGCAGGGGCCAAACTCATCGGGATTAACAATCGGAACCTTAGCTCTTTTGAGACCAACATTGACACGGCCATTCGCATGTCGTCCCTTATGGAACCCTATCAAACGGCGGTGGCGGCAAGTGGAATCCAGAAAAGAAAAGATATTGAAAAAATATGCGCATCAGGGATCTGGAACTTTTTGGTCGGTGAAAGTCTTGTGAGAGCTGAAAATCCGAAGGTGTTTCTCAAGTCGCTTTTGGGGTAACTTCTCAACATGTTCCGGTAGGCCCGCTACGCCATCCGGTAATTTTTTTCAATACGGCCAAAACTTGCAGTTAAGGGCGCCTAACAGTGACCCGCGCACGTGATCTAAAATGAGTGTGTCGCTTAGCACAAACAGGTTACAATCAGCAATTTATGCTGTTCGGGTCACTGTAAGCCGCCCTAAACGGCTTCAAACAGTTGTCCGCTTTGAAAAAAATGACCGGATGACTCCGCTGGTAGGTTTAAGCATAAGTTTTTGAGAAGTTACCTTTTGGGTACTTAGTAATATTTACAGTAAACGTTTACGGGTTCAGGGTTCAATTGCCAAGGTAATTAAAAAAGGTTGAAAGAATTGTAATTATTGCTTTTAAACCATTTTGTCATGTTATTTATGTAAATATAGGGTTTAGGCTGAAGGTAGAAGACGGTTAAGAGAAACCTTTACCCTTCAGCCTTCAACCTTCAACCTTCAACCTAAATAGCTGAACAGATGATAGATACAACATACACCCCCCAAATAAAGGTATGCGGACTTAAACGGGTTGAAGAGGCAGTCGAATGTGCAACGATCGGTGTCAATGCAATTGGTATGGTTTTTTATCCAAAAAGTCCGAGGTGGGTAACCGAAGAAGAAGCCAAAACAATTTCCATGGCTCTTCCGCAAGAAGTAAATAAAGTAGGTGTTTTCGTGGATGCGACCTTTGCAACGATTATGAGGAAGGTGGAACGCTGCCGTCTCACGGCCGTCCAGCTGCACCACCGGGAATCCCCCGAACTCGTCCGTCGTCTTCGAAATGAAAAACTTTTGGTCATCAAGGCCCTGTTTATAGAAGGAATACCGTCAATGGAGAATGCTTCCGAATATGACGCATCGGCGTTCCTGGTAGAATGCGGCCAAGGTGTACTTCCGGGCGGCAATGCCCTTGAGTGGAATTGGGCCACAGCAAAAGAATTTGGTGAAAAACATCCCCTCATTCTGGCCGGCGGACTTGCCGCGGATAATGTTTCCGATGCCATCATTACGAGTACACCCGATGCCGTGGATGTGAGCTCCGGCGTGGAATTTAAGCCGGGTGGCAAAGATCTTAACAAGGTAAAGGCTTTTATGGATGCCGTTTCCAAGTGTAGTATTGAAAAAACAGCAAGGAGGATTTTTTAATGTTCGATCAAAAGCAAACCCAGGTGTATCCGGATTCCCGGGGACACTTTGGCCCCTATGGCGGTCGTTATGTTGCAGAAACACTGATGCCTGCAATCCTGGAACTTGAAAAAGCATACACTCAATTTGTACCTGATCCGGATTTCCAGAACGAATTTCACGACCTTCTGCGCCATTATGCCGGCCGCCCGACCCCCCTCTTTCATGCCAAACGTCTAAGCGCCTATCTGAATGGCGCCTCCATCTACTTGAAACGGGAAGATCTGGCCCATACGGGCGCCCACAAAATTAATAACACCATCGGGCAAGCCCTGTTGGCGAGATGGATGGGCAAAGAGAAACTCATTGCTGAAACCGGCGCCGGACAGCACGGGGTCGCCACCGCGACGGTTGCGGCGCTTTTCGGCATGGAAGGCCGCATTTTTATGGGAAGGGAAGACATCCGCAGGCAGGCTGCCAATGTCCACCGAATGAAGCTTCTGGGCTCTGAAGTGGTGCCGGTGGATTCGGGCACCGGAACTTTGAAAGACGCTATGAATGAAGCCATGCGCTACTGGGTGGGCGCAGTTCGGGATACATTTTATGTCATCGGATCGGTTGCCGGCCCCCACCCCTATCCTGCGATGGTCCGCGATTTCCAAAAGGTCATCGGTGACGAAACGCGCGTGCAGATCTCTGACACAACCGGACGACTACCGGACACGCTGGTTGCCTGCGTCGGGGGTGGCAGCAATGCGATGGGGTTATTTCACGCCTTTATGGATGATCCGGTTGAAATGGTAGGTGTGGAAGCAGCCGGAAAGGGAATTGAAACCGGAAAACACGCCGCAACGCTGGGGGAAGGCTCGGTGGGCGTATTGCATGGCTCCAAGTCCTACTTACTTCAGGATGAAGACGGACAGATCCTGGAAGCCCACTCAATTTCAGCCGGATTAGACTACCCGGGAGTCGGTCCCGAACACTCACTTTTGAAAGATTCCCAAAGAGCCCGTTACGTATCCGTAAAGGATTACCAGGCCCTGGAAGCGTTTCACACACTATGCACTCTGGAAGGAATTATAC
>JAFDFH010000314.1 GCA_019309945.1 Deltaproteobacteria bacterium | reverse complement strand
AATATTTGATTCTAATACCATATCTTATCAAAAGATGCCGTAACTTCTCAATATGTTCAGGTAGATCCGCTACGCCATCCGGCAATTTTTTTCAATACGGCCAAAACTTGCCGTTAAGGGCGCCTAACAGTAGTGCGGGAAAAACTGCAAAAAAAACCGACTGCCCGACAACGGCCGGCCGGGCAATCGGTTCATTTGTGGATTAGTATTTCCCATAAAGCTCAGCGGCTTCCATCATGGCGATGGCGTTGAGCAATGAGCCGTTGGGTGGAAATTCGCATCCCGTGGAAAGAATGAACCCGCCACCCTTGCCCAGTTCTTCAATCTGGCGCTTACACTCTTCCTTGGCTTCCTCAGGGGTGCCCAGGAACATATACGTGGCCGGATCCACATATCCGATGAGGCAGACCTTGTCTCCATACTTTTCCTTAGTCTCCGACATGTCTTTGCAGTCATCCGGGGTATAGGCAAAGGAAATGGCCACCGGCTGCATGGTCTCGATCTGCACATCGAAATAGATACCGTTGCCGCAATTATGAACGATGACCATGGAACCACCCTCCCTGACAGCTTCAGCAATACGACGTGCAAAGGGGCCTTCTGTTTCCATCCACAGCTCCTTGCTCATGATACATTGCGAGGCAAAGAGGGTGTCCAGCACAACCGCATGCACCCCGGTCTTGGTCAAAGCCTTGATGTAATCGACCAAGACGTCCGTGATGATCTCCATGCCCGCGATTACATTCTCTTTGTACTTCATACAATCAATAAACAGCTTCTCCGCTCCTCGCATCATGGCCAAAATCCCTAAAGGGCCATAAACAAACGCCATCTCAGCCACGGTCGCTCCGATTTCGTTCATCAGAATATCACAGTATTTGATCTCCTCTTTCATCCTGGGACTCTTGGTAGGATCGATCCGTTCTAGCTTGGCGTAGTCGTCCGGCGTTTTAATAAGCGGATTGCCATAGTTAGGGTGGGGTGTGTCCTCAGTTGGATAGATCACTTCCTGGCCGAAATCCGCGGCTTCCACCGACAGATCCACAAGCTGTAATAACCCATCAAAACCAATCAGTTTCTGGGCCTGTATCATGCATTTTGCCTGAAGCTCACCATCCTGGGCCCATTCGGCATAGGTCACTCCATAGACCCTCCGGGCGGCGCCACAAACTAGCGGCCCGGCCGGGACCCTATCTGCTTCCTTGAATTGCAGGGCAGTTGCTATACGTTCTAATCCTGTCATTTTGCTCCTCCTTTGTTGGGGGTTCTTTGGGGCACTATCTATAGAAAAAATTATCCTATCTATATTTAAATTATTGTACATAATTATAAAATAGTTCGACGCTGCTATTTTCATATAGATAAAGCAACTGTTTTCAAATAGATGGAATCGGCTATATTCGTATAGTCAGTTTAGCCTATAGGGAGGATATTGGGGCGAAGGATAATTCTTAAGGATTAAGCATCGGTGGAGGTGTACCCCTTTCTGATCGCATATTTTACCAAATCGGTGTTTTTCTTAAATTTCAACTTTTTCATGATATTGGCACGGTGATGTCCTACCGTATGGACACTGATGTAAAGTAGCTCGGCAATCTCTTTTCTCGATTTCCCTTCGGCAATAAGTTTTATGACCTCTCTTTCACGGATGGTCAAACGCTCCAGCGGAGGCCGTTGGGTCCCGGTGTAAATTTTTGACAAATCATCCGCCACTTCCATGGATAAAATCGGAGATATGTAGATCCCTCCCCGCCGGATGGTTTCTATGGCGGAAAAAAGTTCCGTGTCGGTATCTTCTTTTAATAAATAACCCTCCGCCCCGGCCGAGAAACAATGATACAGATATTCCTTATTTTTGTGCATGGTCAGGATCAAAATTTTCACAGCCGGATCGATCATTTTAACCTCACGGGTTGCCTCTATTCCTCTGAGGTTTGGCATGGATATATCGAGAATGACCATCTGAGGAGCCGATTTTTTCAGCAGCGCAAGGAGTTGAAGACCGTCGTCCACTTCTCCTGTGATTTCCAGGTCGTCGATTTCATCGATAATCTTTTTGACGCCCAACCGAAACATTTTGTGATCATCGGCTAGCACGATACGATAAGGTTTCAATTTTTTTCTCCTCGCTTGCTAAGTCCACCGGGACCGTAAGCGTAATCCTGGTACCTTTACCAATTTGGCTCTTTATATTGAAAGACGCCCCCAGCATCCTTGCACGCTCGTCCATGGCCGCCAACCCCAAACTTTTTTCATTCGGATTTTTCATCAACGGCTGATTCATGTTAAAACCATTGCCGTCATCTTCTATAATAAAACAAACGCTGTCCTTGAGTTTGTTTATTGTTACCGCTACGTGACGGGCGTGGGCGTGTTTACCTATGTTGGTAAGCGCCTCCTGGAAAATTCTGTAGATAATGATTTGTGATTCCTGCGAAAACAGATGGTTGATGTCCTCGGTGATAAGTGAAAATTTACTATTATTCAGTGTGGCAAAATCGTCCACCATCCATTGAAGCGCCCCTGAAAGACCCAGATCTTCCAAAATGACAGGACTTAAGTCTCGTGTAAGTCTTCGAATATTCTCAATAATCTGGTCTATATCTTCTAATATGTTCACACAATCCAACTTTAGTTTGGTTTGATCATCATTTAACTTGCGTTCAATCGTTCTTAACTTAAGTTTTAAAACTGTAAGCGATTGCCCCAACTCATCGTGGAGTTCAAAGGAGACCCGCTTCCTTTCATCCTCCTGGGCGGTAAGGAGGTAAGAAGACAGTTGTCGGGATTTTTTTTCGGATTCCTCTAAGGCCTCCTCTGTGCGCTTACGCTCCGTAATATCCAGAGCAATGCCAAGAACGGCTTGTTTGCCTTCAAATTCAATTAAGGATAAAGTGAAATCGCACCAACCTGTTGCACCATTCTTTCTAATGATCTTAACTTCATATCTAGACGGAACCTTTTCACCGCGCTGGCGTGCGAGCATTCTTTCCTTGACTAAGTCCCGGTAATCGGGATGAGTGAGCTCCCAAAAATTTTTCAAGAGCAGCTCTTCCCGCGTATAGCCGAATATGGCTTCTGAGGTCGGGTTGGCAAATTTAATCTTGAGCCCTTGATAAATGAAAATCGCGCACCCGACGGTTTCAACCAGTTTTCGAAATTTGGCTTCGCTTTCGCGTAGCTCCCATTCCGTCCACTTTCTAAGTATGAGTCTCCACATACCTTGCATTAACAATTTCAATTGACGGACATCAGATTCATCATAGGCATCTTCTTTATTCCCGACACCTGCGACAGCAACAATTCGTTCACCATCAAACACAGGGATATTCAAGTGACGAATTATCTTCACATGGCCTTTTGGATAGCTTTTTTTGTAAGGGCCGGGAGCGGCGTAATCATTCGTGATAATGGGGCGGCGCTGACGTACGGCTTCTCCCCAAAGTCCTGTTGTTTCAACAGGGTAGACCTTTGGCTTATTAACAATTGCACACTGTTGCATTGCATTTTTCGACCATGAATGCATGGTCAGAATTTTCTCATCTGCGCTCATGAATGCCAGGTAGCCTATCTTGCTTTCAGTGAGTCTAACCGCCTCTTCAAGGGCAAAGTCCGTTATTTCCTGTAAAGGCGCCCCGGTCATTTGGTTGAGTTCCAACAAAGCTTCAAGACGAGGCTCTTCTAAACGCAAGGTTGCCTGCACCTGTTCATGTCGGGCGGCTTCGTTTGCTAAGGTCTTAACCTTCAGTTCCAATTCTTCGTACCCTGGCTTACGTGTCATGG
>JAFDFH010000313.1 GCA_019309945.1 Deltaproteobacteria bacterium | reverse complement strand
AAAAGCCATGGATTTGGTCTTTATTTTACTATCTTTTTTAAGTCTCTCAACGCCCTCATTTTCTCTTTATGCTCAAACTAAAAATTTCGGAAAAGGAGTCCGCAAATGTGAAATACAATGTATTTCACGAAAGACCATCAAATGGTTCGAAAAGCTGTAGGAGATTTTGTTAAAAAAGAGATCAATCCCCATGTGAACGAATGGGAAGAAAAAGGCATCGCTCCCCTTCACGATTTATTCAAAAAAATGGGAGACCTCGGTTTTCTAGGGATTCGCTATGATACCCGATATGGCGGACAGGGGCTCGATTACTGGTATGAACTGGCCTTTTTGGAAGAGCTGGCGCGCATTGATTGTGGAGGGGTACCGATGGCAATAATGGTTCAGAGCAATATGGCAACACCGTCCATCGATGAATTCGGAAGTGAGTATCTTAAAGAAACCTATTTAAAGCCCGCCATAGCCGGTGATATGGTTTCGGCAATTGCAATCACCGAGCCGGACGCAGGATCAGATGTCGCTGCGATTACAACAACTGCCAAAAGGGACGGAGATTCATATATTCTTAACGGATCAAAGACCTTCATCACAAACGGTACCCAGGCTGACTTTTTAACCCTCTTTGCAAGAACCAGCGATGAGCCGGGATATCATTCATTCAGCCTATTCGTTGTTCCGACTGATTTGCCCGGATTTCATGTGAGTAAGAAACTCGACAAAATGGGGATGAGAAGCAGCGACACCGCGGAACTTTTTTTTGACAATATGAGAATTCCCGCGGAAAATCGGATTGGTGAGGAAGGCGAAGGCTTTATTTATCAGATGAAGACATTCCAGCATGAACGTTTTTGTGTTTTGCCATGGTGTTATATCTCAACGAAAAAGGCCATTGACGAAACGATTGATCATCTCAAAAGGAGGATCGTCTTCGGCAAACCCTTAATAACCAAACAGGTGTTGAGACACCGGCTGGTGGACTGGCTTACTGAAATCGAGTGTATCCGGCAGTTGACCTACCATATTGTGAGAATGAAAATGGATGGTCAGGATCCGACCAAGGAGATTTCCATGGGAAAATTATTTGGCGCTCGACTGATGAATAAAGTCATGGATGGATGCTTGCAGATGTTTGGCGGTATGGGGTATATGAACGAAATGGCGATTTCCAGAGCATTCAGGGATTCCCGTCTCATATCAATCGGTGCCGGCGCTAACGAAGTCATGAGTGAAATCATTGCCAGATTAGAGGGGTTTTAGATTTTTTGTAGTAAATTTGATTGTAGAATCAATTCGCGGTATGGCTTTCTTGATGATATCAAGGGCTAACCCTATGCTCGAACCAATCTTTTAACATTCGGAATTTCCAGATTTTCAGCATCCACCTGCCAAACCCCTGCTGTATTTATTTTTCCTATCAAAAGCCCTTTTTTCAACCATTGTTTCACTCCAAAAGCAGTCAAATAGGTCATTTCGGCGAATTCGTTCACGGAATACGTTTTCTTTATCCGTGTACTATTGTCATTTTTTAGCATTTCTTGAATAAATTTCGACTGAAGCTGGTCCTCAAAAATAATCCATTTGCCAGAAACCTTCGTTCCTTCCAGTTTACGCTCGCGCAATAATTTGGTAATTGAAGAAACCGGCATCCCCGTTAGTGAAGAAAATTCTTTTGTTGAAAATACTTTTTTTTGTTTGTCCATCATTCCCTCTTCTTTCATAGCGACAATTTGTTTTCGATGTTTGAAATCTACGTTTTTTCCACTTGCGCCCGATACCCGATACTGGATACGGAATGCTCGCTAACTCAAAATTGGAATTTTATCTTCTTTTTATATAATGATTAACATCCTTAATTTTAGGCACTTTAGCGCATTTTAGGCATTTTAGGCATTTGTAGTTCGGGCTTTTACCGTTACAGTTGCCCCAGGGGGCTATTTCTTCCAAGCACAGTCTCGGATGAAGCATAGTTCACTTTAAACGTTAAACTCATTTTTATGATTACATCACATGTCGTTTCATGCGTCTAAATAGTTTTAATCAACGGCATTGAATATACCAAAAGTGATTGGGTATGTGAATAAAAAAAAGATTATCCGGATAGCGATCAAACCAAGAAAATAAAGAGATAGGTAATATCCTGTTATTTCAAGCACATGAAAGACATTCTCAAGGAGGGCGGGGTTGAAGTCAACCAGGGTAATAAGGAGATAGACAAAATCATTCGCAGGCCGATAGACGTGGAATACAAGCATTGCTCCCCTGCGTGGAAGGCTGTTAAAGAACTAATCAAAACAGATGACAAAGGCAGGCGTCGGTTCATCAAAAGGCTTGCGAAAACGCTAAAAGTCATTTAAAAAAAACGGAGCCAGATACCGGTTTGATGGACATATAATAAAAATTGAAAGTATAGAATATGAATTGGCCGGGATTGTTGAAATTGACGTCTTATCTTTAGGCGTTAGCGGTGCGATATCTATAATTTGTTGTCGATGTTTGAAATCTACGTTTTTTCCTCTTGCGCCCGATACCCGATACTGGATACGGAATGCTCGCTAACACAAAATTGGAATTTTAGCTTCTTTTTATAGAATGATTAACATCCTTAATTTTAGGCACTTTAGCGTATTTTAGGCATTTTAGGCATTTGTAGCTCGGGTTTTTACCGTTACAGTTGGTCCAGGAGGCCACTTCTTCCGGGCACAGTCTCGGACGAAGCATAGGAACCTATGTGTTAATAATGAAACTAAGTCTAAAACGGCTGAATTTTTATTTAACCTATCTTCGGTTAAGGCTCGCATCCTTATGCTATTCCTTCCGCAGACATAATTCCAGGGAGCAATATGGGTCCGTTCCCCTTTCCCGAGACAAAGCCTATGTATGTCAGCATTCTGCTTGTTTCTTTCATGCGTTAATGCCGAATCTGGTTCCTCAGTTCAATGGGGCTTCATGCTCAGTTGCAAGCGTAGCTACCGTGCTGAATACGGCCTGCTTCCTTAGCCAAAAAAAAGGAAAAAAAGGCCCCATCACACAAGCGGAGATCCTTGATACCGTTGATGTCGTCCACTGGAAAGAGAGGGTCAGCTCAAAAGGATACAGTGGCAGGCGTGGTCTTCCCATCGAAATATTAGGTCTTGCGGTAGAGGGCAGCCTTAAGGCTTTTAATATCCCTTATGAGAGGGTTGATGTCGTTGCGCTGCATCCAGAGATGCCGGAAATCGGAAAACGAATGGAAGAACTAAAACAAAGATTGGTAAAGTTTGAAAAAATAAAAGACACGTTTCTTATTGCCCATTTCAATCAAGGTATTTTTACCGGCGGGATCCATCTTCCCCACATATCTCCTGTGGGAGCCTACGATGATGAAAAAAACCGTGTTTTGATCCTGGATGTCGATCCGGAGCAGGCAGAGCCTTACTGGGTATCTTTTGAAACATTTTTTGAGGGCCTGAGCTGGGGGTACCACGGTATACTCAAAAGATTCGGTTATATTGGTGGTGGCTACGTTTGGATCCGCCTTAAACCTGATAATGCCGCAACCTCATTGTAAGAAGCTTTTAGCGGAAAACGCCCTCTTTTGCCCAATTCCGGCGTCCGGCTCAAATTTTAATCCTCAAAATACTCAATGTATTCCTGTGGTTAATCCGCCTCGGGCGGATCGTCTTCCTTGGCCTTGAACAAAATGGAACGTTTTCCAAAGGTCTCACTCGGTATCAGGGAAAAACAACAGTTTATAAATGACTCTTTTAAGTGGAATCATATATAATTTTAGGGGATTATGGCTTGGCATCAAAACGCCCAAGCTCCTAATGTTAGGACTTGTTCGGTTTCTCGTGGTTATTATTCTGACCATTATTTCTTCAAGTTTGCTTCTTTTTTACCATAATGAAATTCTGAATATTATTTGGACCCAACCGGAAAATCCATGGATTCTATGGTTATGGTCGATTGTTTCTTGGGTCTTTGCTTTATTTCTCTTGGGGCTGTCAGCCATCCTTTCTTATCTGATTTCTCAGATCTTTTTTGGTGTAATCATTATGGATTACATGTCTCAAATCACTGAACGATTGGTCACCGGCCAAGAAACAATACCGGAAAAAATAACGATTTTGAAACGGTTTTTTCATTTGGTCAAGCAGGAAATACCCAGAACCACTCTCCCCGT
>JAFDFH010000048.1 GCA_019309945.1 Deltaproteobacteria bacterium | reverse complement strand
AGCCCAATTGGCAATTACTTGGGAAAATGAACATTTTTAACGAAGACTTCGGGTCTTCAATGCCTTCTTTGTCCTTAACCCTGAACGTTGAACCCTGAACCTGTGAACGGTTACTAATTTTTTAGTTTATCCGGTTACTGTGAGATTATAAAAATTGAAAACCAGAAAAAAATTGGGGGAGTTGCTTTTAGAGGACGGTCTGCTGACCGAAGAACAGCTCAAGCAGGCAATCGTCGATCACAGAAGAACTAAATTAAAATTAGGGCAGTTTCTGGTTCGTGAAGGTCTCGTCAGTGGGCCCCAGATTGTTCAGGCGATATCCCGACAGCTCAATATAAAGAGATACCGTCCGGATCTGTACCCGATTGATATCAATCTATCAAAAGTAATTCCGCTTGAAATGGCACAGAAATATCAGGTTTCACCCTTAATAAAAACCAAGTTTCTCCTCATCGTGGCCACGACCGATCCCATGAACATTAATGCCCTGGACGCTATTGAAGTGCATACCAACATTGAGGTGGAAGCGGTCATTTGCACGGATCAGGAACTCAACCAGCTGATCAGCAGCCTTTACGGGACCTATTCCAGTATCGGGGGTGTCCTGGAAGACATGCAAGAGATGCAAATTGAAAAAAACGGGGATACCGAAAAATTACTATTAACCGAAGAGATTGAGGTCAGTTCGCTCCATGATATGGCCGAGAAGGCCCCTGTTATCCGTCTCGTTAATTCGATTCTTTCCCAGGCCGTGCGAGAGGGGGCCAGCGATGTTCATATCAGCCCTGAAAAGGAATATGTCCAGGTGCGGTTCCGAGTGGACGGCAAGCTTCACGATGTTCCGGCGCCACCCAAGTCCATGATTCTACCCATCGTGTCCAGATTGAAAATCCTGGGAAATATGGATATCGCTTTATCACGGGTTCCTCAGGATGGAAGGTTTACCATCAAGATGGACGATAAGGAAATCAATATACGGACATCCACCATTCCCACCATCTATGGAGAAAACATTGTTCTTCGTTTACTTGACACGAGCGGTGGCATTTACTCCCTTGAATACCTCGGAATGTCCGAGTTTGACAGAAACAAACTCAAACCCATGATCGAAAAACCGTATGGGATGATTCTGAGTACGGGGCCCACCGGAAGTGGGAAAAGCACCTGCCTGTATTCCATACTCAAACATATCAATAAACCGGATATTAACATTATTACTCTGGAAGATCCCGTGGAGTACCGGATTGAGAAGATAAGACAGATCCAATTCAACCGCAAAGCAGGTATGACTTTTGCCAGCGGCCTCCGATCAATAATGCGTCAGGACCCGGATGTCATTATGATCGGAGAAATCCGGGATGCGGAAACAGCCACCGTATCCGTCCAGGCCGCATTGACCGGCCACAGAGTTCTCAGTACCGTCCATACGAATGATGCCGCGGGTGTCATTACCCGATTTATTGATATGGGAATCGAACCTTTTCTGGTGGCCTCCGTCATATTGGTTTCGATTGCGCAGCGTCTGGTCAGGAAAGTATGCACCTATTGTAAACGGCCCTACCAACCGCCCCAGCCGGCCCTGGAGTATTGGGGACTGGACAAAGTTGCCGACACCAATTTTATGCGGGGCAATGGTTGTTTCAATTGTATGGACAAGGGCTACAAGGGGCGAACCGGTATATACGAGGTTCTGATCGTGGATGAAATGGTCCACGACATGATTTTAAATAGAAAATCAGCCCAGGAAATTACACGCGCTGTTCGAGAGCAAGGAAGGCTTAGAACCCTTAAGGACGATGCTGCCGATAAAGTCCTTCACGGAATCACAACGCTTGAGGAGGCCGCATCAGCGGTTATCACATAATGCCGAAATTCTTTTACAAGGCCATCAATGAAAGTGGTAAAAACGTTTCCGGTGAGATTCAGGCCGATTCAATTGAAATGGTAAACAATATCCTCTCGACACGGGGATATATACCCACTCGGGTCACCGATGAAAGAAGTGCTGCCGCCGGAATCAGTTTGAAGAATATCATCACAAAATTTACCCCCATAACAGCTCCGGAGCTAATCCTATTTACAAAGCAGTTTAAAACCATGCTCCGTTCCGGAGTGCCGATGATGAAAATTTTGGAAATTCTGGAGAGCCAGACGGAAAATCCGAATATAAAAAGAATTGTCAGTTCCATGTCGCAGGACATTCAGGAAGGTTCAAGCCTTTATGATGCGTTTAAAAAACACCCCCGCGCATTCTCTACCCTGTACTGCAGTATGGTCAGGGCGGGAGAAGAAAGTGGCGCCCTTCCTGATGTTCTGGAGCGTCTGATATATATCATCGAGCATGAGCATAAAATTAAATCGGATGTTAAATCCGCACTACAATATCCGCTTATCGTGGTCATCTTTCTGTTCGTTGCTTTTTTTATTCTCTTGACCTTTGTTGTACCCAAATTTATCGGAATATTTACCAAAGCCGGTTTAGATATCCCCCTACCAACCCAGATATGCCTGTTCATGTATAATTTTTTGTTCCATTACTGGATTCTCCTCATTGGTTGTGTTTTTGCAATTGCCGGCGTTTTATTCTATTATCTGAGGATGGAACAGGGCAAGTACGTGCGGGATGTTTTTCTTATGAAGATTCCTATCATTGGCCCCCTTTTTATTAAGGCGGCCATGAGTCGATTTGCCAGTATCTTTTCCATCCTGCAGTCCAGTGGCGTAGCCATTCTGGATTGCATGCGGATTTTATCGGGAATTATGGGGAATTACGCCATTTCACGAGAATTTGATTTAATAAATGAAAGGCTTGAAGAAGGCCGCGGCATTGCAGGACCTTTGAAATCCGCAAAGTATTTTACGCCCATTGTGGTTAATATGGTTGCCATTGGTGAAGAATCCGGCAACCTTGAGGAAATGTTACGAGAGATTTCAGGGCATTATGATTCCGAGTTGGAATATGCCATGAAAAAACTATCCGAGACCATTGGACCGATACTGACGATTGGCCTGGCCGCTGTTGTCGGCTTTTTTGCCCTGGCGATTTTCTTGCCCATGTGGGACCTCACAAAGATGGTTAAATAAAAATATGAAAAGTATCCGATTTGACATCAGCCTTTATATTATCATTCCAGTCATTTTTTCAGGAATTGCCCTATTGTCCATTATCGTTGCCTATCATCTTACCCATTATTATATGGGTAAAGGTGTGGCGCCTGAATGGCCGCTGGTTATCTTTGGTATTTGTATGATGGTGCTGACGTTTGGCTGCAGCCTTGTAATTGCTAAAACC
The DNA here is from genome assembly GCA_019309945.1 of Deltaproteobacteria bacterium. GTDB lineage: Bacteria > Desulfobacterota > Desulfobacteria > Desulfobacterales > JAFDFH01 > JAFDFH01. The sequence goes on along the minus strand of JAFDFH010000048.1, from coordinate 8,834 downwards.
TTATTAGGTCCTATGGAACGTTTCGTGTCAAAAACAGAAAGCCTTGGCGTATTAAAAAACATTGATGCCGACCCGGATCATAAGGCCGTAAAACGAGATGATATCAGCCGCTTCGCGCTTGTATTTGACCAGGTCACTGAATTATTAAGCCGTGTTGACTCCCTGAAGTTATTTCCGAAAATGGCCGGTCAGAGCAAAGCCATGCGGGGGGTGTTTAACCAGATTGTGAGAGTCGCTGCCACCGATTCCACGATAATGATTTTTGGTGAAACCGGAACCGGGAAAGAACTGGTCGCCACAAGCATTCACGAACACAGCCGGCGTCAGGGAAAATCGTTTGTGGCGATCAACTGCGCGGCGATTCCGGATGGACTTTTAGAGAGCGAACTCTTCGGACATGAAAAGGGCGCGTTTACCGGTGCGGATGACAAAAAGCCCGGCAAATTCGAAATCGCCGATGGCGGAACGATTTTTATGGACGAAATCGGTGATATGCCGCTGGCGACCCAGGCCAAATTACTTCGCGTCATTCAGGAGTCCCAGATCGAGCGGGTCGGCGGTATACGACCCATTAATGTGAATGTACGGTTTATTGCCGCTACAAATAAAAACCTCTCCAAAATGGTCAAAGCCGGAGAATTTCGTGAGGATCTTTTTTTCAGGCTTAATGTTTTTTCTATTCAGCTCCCACCATTACGGGAAAGAATGGAGGACATTCCGGTCCTGGCAGATAATTTCCTCAACAAGCTGGGGAAAAATCTTTCGGTTTCATCAGATGCCATGGAAATTCTCACATCCTATAAATGGCCGGGAAATGTTCGCGAACTTCAGAATGTGGTAGAGGCAGCCTCTGTACTGGCCAAGGAGGATATGATAGAGCCGTTTCATTTGCCCCCGTTTATTACAAAAGAATGGCGCCACACTGAACCGGACAGCCCGGATGATTCCGAAAACCAGAGCTTGGACCATCGCCTGCAATCGTTAGAAAAGGGAATGATTATCGAGGCCCTTAGAAAGGCCGGTGGTTTTCAGGTTAAAGCAGCCAATCTCTTGGGAATTAAAGAAAAAAGTTTGAGATACCGGGTAAAAAAACTAAACATAGATGTTTCATCTTTTAAGTGGAAAAATTTCACTTGATTTTTAACGATATAAGTGGGTTTGGTAAAAACTACTAAAATTTAGTATATTACTGCTAATTTATTGCAGTTTTTATGAAATGATGGTAACACACTGTCAGCTGAATAATTTTATAAACGTAACTACTCACGTAGTCAGGCTGAAGCTGTTTAGACTGAAGGCTGAAGGGGGCATAAGAGCGCGATTGCCGTACTTTGGCGGAAATATCTGATTCTTGAACCAAACATGGCTTCAAAATGCGCTTTTTCCTAACAGTCTTCAGCCTTCAGCCTATCCACCTGAGTAGTTACATAAGTTCTTTAATTATCATACTATATATAATGGCGTGCAAGGGCCGGCCATACCATTTGGCCTCTATTCGACCAGCATTCCAGCTAAAAACTGCATACATATTAAGTTTTTCTATTAAATATTTCAAACCTGGCATTAAATGTGCTTATAGATTCACTGAAAACTACGAAAACGACCCTGGAATAAGCCCCGGGGTATCAACAAATGACAATTCCCAATCTTAATGCAGGGAATTTAAACCGGCCGATTTCACGACACTTAGCGCCTTTGCATTGAAATCGGCGTAATCTGCACTTAAGGAGTGTGAGTTATGAAAAAGAAAAATGTATTAAAAAATGAAAAAGGGTTTACGCTTATTGAAATCATTGCGGTGATCATCATTATGGGAATCCTTGCCGCCGTTGCGGTTCCCAGGTTTTTTTCCATGCAGGAAGATGCAAAGATAGCCGCATTAAACGGAGGCCTTTCAGAAGCTGCGGCTCGATTTAATCATGCCTTTGCCAAATACATCCTGGTAGAGAAAAGAGCGCCTGTAGATGTTGCGACGGCTTTGGCTACCGCTGATTATTTAGGTACGGATCCCACAGGTGTAGGGACTAATATCGGCGATTTTACCGTTACATGGGATAAGACGGGTGCAGATGGGATAACCATAGAAATCGTTGATTGTACTGATTCTGTAATGACCGACGCCACTCTGGCGGCCATGCCTTTAACAAATAGACAAAAAGTGCTTACGGGTATAACATGGGGGTCTTAATTTTAGCGCTTGTTTTCCAAGGTGAATAAATTTGATGGATGCGTAAAAATTCGAATCGATCTACTAAGTACAGACTTCGTTAAATGGTCGCGTCGTTGAGTTGTCAAGTGGCTGTGATTACTTGATTACGTGTCTTTACCTGAAAATTGAACATTCGTGGAATTTAGGAATTCAGGAACCTGGGAATTGAAAGCTGAATTTTTTCCATCCCTAAATCCCTAAATTCCCCAATCCCTAAATCCCTTCCTACATTATGCCTGTTCACCTCCCTTCGACAATATGAGACCTTTGAAAAATGTCAATTTTTATTCACGTTCAAGGAAGGTGACCAAATTTTAAATCAGGTTCAACCACAGGAATATATTGAATATTTCGAGGATTAAAATTTGAGTCTGACGCGGAAAGCGGGCAAAAAGTGCCGTTTTGCAAAGGTCTCGAAACGGGAGCGAATCAAGATGAAAATTGAACTTAAAAAACATTTTATTTCGGAAAAAATGGTTTTTATCGGATTTGGCCTTGCTGCCATCTACTGGATTCTTGAATCCTTTTTGTATATTTTTTCACCATCCCAAGTGGGTTTTTTTGAGTGGCTCTTCGGCGGTAATGTCGGCGGAATCTGGACGCGTTTGATCGTGTTATGCCTTTTTGTTTTCTTTGGTTCCCATGCCCAGTACACCCTAGACAGGCGTAAACGCGCGGAAGAGGCTTTACAAAAAAGTGAAGAAAAGTATCGTCGAATCATTGAAAGCATTGAGGATGGTTATTATGAAGTGGACTTGACCGGCAATCTTACTTTTTTAAATGATCCCATGCTGATAATTCTTGGTCGCTCCCGGGATGAGTGTATGGGGATGGATTTGTTTGACTCCATGGATGAAGAAAACGCCGTGAAAGTTTTCAAAATATTTAATAATGTTCAACGAACGGGCATCGCCGTGAACACACTGGATTGCGTCCTGACAGCCCAAGACGGTTCCAAACGTCATGTTGAAGCATCGGTCTCCTTAAAAAAGAATTCTAAAGGCGAGTCCATTGGATTTATGGGAATTTTACGGAATGTGACCGAGCGCAAAAAGGCTGAGGAGCTCCAACAGGCCAAGTTGACCGCAGAAGCCGCCAGCCGGTCCAAAAGCGAGTTTTTGGCCAACATGAGCCACGAGATCCGAACACCCTTGAATTCCATCATTGGTTTCGTCGAAATGATTTTGGAAACGGACCTGACCCCGGAACAAAGGGAATCCCTCGATATCGTCATGTCTTCTTCTTATGCACTTCTTTCAGTCATTAACGACATCCTCGATTTCTCGAAAATAGAAGCCGGTAAGTTGGAGTTGGAAGAAACCCCTTTCAACCTGAGAGATTTCCTGGCTGATTCTTTAAAAATTATCGCCGCCAAGGCCCATCAAAAAGGACTCGATTTAATCTATCGGGTGGCGCCTGACGGCCCTGACGGCCTCATCGGCGACCCCGCCCGATTACGCCAGGTGGTGCTGAACCTCGTAGGCAATGCAACCAAATTTACAGACAAGGGTGAAATTCTCCTTTCTGTTCATGTCGAGCACCAGACCGATAACGAGGTCTTGCTTCACTTTGCTGTTAAAGACACGGGTATCGGTATCCCGAAAGAAAAACAGGAGAGCATCTTTTTCGTCTTCCAGCAAGTGGATGGGAGCACTTCCCGCCGGTTCGGCGGGACAGGTCTGGGACTGGCTATCTCCAGGCAACTGGTGAAACTGATGGGAGGTCGGATCTGGTTGGAAAGCGAAGCCGGACAGGGAAGCACATTTCACTTTACTGCCCGATTCACTTTATCACCGGATGCTGAAGATGTTTTTAAAGCAACGTTGGATGACAGAACCCATGGGGTAAAAGTGTTGGTCGTAGATGACAACGCTACCTATCGCCATATTATCCAGGAAACACTTAAAAGCTGGAATATGTTACCGCTCGTCACTTCTGAAACAGGGGAAGCCCGAAAGATGCTTATTCAAGCCCAAGAGACAGGATCCCCTTTTGATTTGATCCTGATTGACTCGAGCATGTCCGATCCGGACGGGCTCTCGCTGGCAAGGTGGATAAAAACTCAAGAAAATATTAATGTTAAAGTGATTATGATGCTCACCGTCTTGCGACGGAGTCAAATTGACTTTCAGGAATTAGGCATTCAATCCACCATCACTAAACCGGTGCGTTCATCTGACCTGTTGGACGCAATCCAAATCGCACTTGATGGCCTAAAATCTTTACCTGAACCTGAAGTGTCTTTAAAAGTACAGGATCGGATATCGGAACCGGTGGGCCGGCCACTCCGAATTCTTGTAGCTGAAGACAATCTGTTTAACCAGAAATTTATTTTTCGTTTGCTGGAACGCTGGAAACACCAGGTTGTCATCGTCGCAAACGGTCGACTGGCTGTCGAGGCCCTGAGTCAAGACAAATTTGATCTTGTCCTTATGGATGTTCAGATGCCTGAAATGGACGGTTTTGAGGCCACTGTGGAAATCCGTGAACGTGAAAAGCGGACCGGAAACCATATCCCGATTATCGCCATGACCGCCCATGCCATGAAGGGGGATCGGGAACACTGCATTGAAGCCGGTATGGACGCCCATGTCCCCAAGCCAGTTTCAGCTACTCATCTTCTTGAAATGATTCAAAAACTTTTTCCTGCAGAGCCCGGGGACCCATTTTGACCCGCGCCAACTAATTTGTCAAAGCAAGTAAATGATAATTATTACAAATAAGAATCAGGGATTTACATTCATTGAAATTATTGCGGTTATAGTTTTGATCGCCATTATTAGCGCGATTACGTTCAGCCGTTTAATTTTTAGCAATACGGACCTGATTGCCCAAACCGAAGTAGTTAAAACGCAACTTCGCTACGCTCAATCCAAATCTATGAATTCCGATGTCATCTGGGGGATCAAATGTGATGGATCCTCGTACTGGCTATACAGGAATGGCGATACCAACGACAAAGTGCTTCTCCCCGGAGAAGATTCCGATACGGTCAACCTTGCTGACAAGGGGATTGATTCGACGGACAATTTTACCCTGTCTTTTGATGACCGGGGAATACCCCACACCGATGCTTCCACCACAGATGGTCAGGAGCTGACCGCCAGCGACCCTGAAGCACTGATTACCCTGTCATCCGGAGGAGTAAGCCGTACCATAACCCTGACACCCAACACGGGTTTTATTCCATGAAACAATCCGTATCGAAACACAGGAACCCAAACGGTTTCTCACTTATCGAGATCATTATTGCACTGCTTGTGGCATCCCTTTTAGGTACGGTGCTTATCCAATATATGAGCACAAGTCTGACAAAAAGCGCTGAACCGGTGATCATGATTCAGAAAGGCTATGCTTTGAATCATGTGATGGAAAGCATGACCGCTGACTATAAAAAACTGTTATTAACTGATACCGATCCCCTCACAACATTTAAAAATTATGTTGAAAACGGTAATAGCGCTGAAAATAACCCGTATTACGGAGAGGAATATGCGGTGCAAACCGGATATATCGTTTTAGATGGAGGTAACGAAGGCACGGATTTGTCCGGTGGCAATCAAATCTTGAAGGTCACCATTGCGCTGAATGAGCAGTCGCTGACGGCCCTTTTCACTAAATAGTGCCCATCCAGAAACGGTCTTTTTGCCCGATCTCTGCGTTATGCTAAAAATTTTATCCTCGGAATATCAACTATATGCCTGTGGTAAAATTTTTCGCAGGCCTTTATCTCGAACAAAAATCCTCGTTTCTGGACGGACACTAAATAGCCTGGCATGGCGGAACATGAAATGATCAAAGAAAACGGATTTACGCTCATCGAAATCATTGCGTCCCTGCTACTGGTCGGGTTTATGGCGGTTTTCGCAGGAATGGGAATCGTCACATTCACAAAAGCTTACCTTTTTACAAAGGAAAATGCGCATATCGCCCAGAAGGCCCAACTGGCCATGACGCGTATAAACCGGGAGTTGATGGAACTTCTAAATGTCACGAACGCGTCAAATACGGATATCACGATTGATAGTCCATCCGGAATACGAACCATTGGTCTTAACGACGGAAAGATCAAGATTGCAGCATCAGGCACACTCCTTGCCGATGGTGATGTCCTCATTGATAATGTCAGTGGGTTTTCCCTGTCCTACTGGAGCGGCACTCAATCCTGGGCTCAGGGAATAAACGATATCCGTTTATTGTCGGCGATCCAGGTCGGGCTGACAATCAGTCGCTCAGATACCGGTTTGGGCAACCTGAGTTTTGCCACCACGATTCACCCACGCAATAACAACAATTACGGGGGCGCGCCCCTCGCCTCCCAACCTCCGACCGAACTGGATTACTGTTTCCTGGCAACCGCTGCCTACGGCAGTTTAGAGCATCCTGCAGTTCAGGTATTGAGGCAGTTCCGAGACAAATTTCTTTTGACCTGGAGAGGAGGAAGGACCCTGGTTGGCATCTATTATTCTACAGGTCCCTCCTTTGCCCATATCATCAGAGATCACCAATGGGCCGGTTGTCTGGTCCGTCTGCTTCTCTATCCACTGATTGCTTTTAGTTTTTTACTATTGAACCTACCAGCAGCCATCCCCCTGATTTTATTTCTCACCTGGCTGATTACGCGCATATTTTTTATTCTTATTAAAAACCGGTATTCCCGAAGATCAGGGATCGGGGATAAGGGTTCAGGGTTCAGGGTTCAGGGTTCAGGGTTTATGGACCAAGGGAGTATTCTGGTCGCTTTGATCATCGCCATGCTGTTCATTTCAGCCTTAGGTGCCGCGATGCTGCCGTTAACAGCCACTTCGACCTTCAGCCGGATGGAAGCAAACAGCGGTACCCGAGCTTATTTTCTGGCTGAATCCGGTCTTCGGTATGCTGCGAGTCAGTATCTGAACGCGGGAAGCGAAACAGCGAAAAATGACCAGTTAGAGGCCGTGCATAACCAGACCTATACCCTGGCAAATGATGACGGACAATTTCACATTGATATCTACCCGTTCTTTTTTATTACTACCTCGGACCCGGCGGGAACAAACACGTTAAACACCAAGGTCCCCGGCGGGTATCCCTCGGACCTGGTGCTGTCATCCGGGAGGCTGAAAATCGGATTCATCCGGGAGGCTGAAAATCGGATTCAAATTTTACACCTACACGAATGCCGCCCGGGCTGGGCAAAATATTACCTTCACCATGACCCAGACCATGCCTTACGTTCCGGTGGATACGGGTGTATTTTCGGTTGCCACAAGTGCCAACTGGCCCCAGACGGTCGGCAAGAGCGGTAACCTCTTGCTTCAATCCGGGACCGGCGATGTCTTCCCGGCCCGCAACGGCACGTTTAAGGTCAATGGCCACGTCTATTCCTATAAAGAAAATGATCTCGATAACGACCAACTGATCGGTATCGAGGACCCCAATGATCCCAACATGACGTCTTTTACCGTGAATCCGAATTCGAATATTGTTTTACAAAAATTTGTCAGAGTCAACGTCACCGGCACCTATGGACTGGGGGAGGTTGCCACCCGCCGTGAACTTATCTACCACGTCCCCCTTCCCAGCGACTCGGAAGGGGAGAAGGAAAGCTTCATCGACTCGTTTGAAGATAAATCCAACTGGGAAGGATCCACTTGGGGCACCCACGAGGTTCAAACCATCGGTGGCGACAAGGCTTTAAAGGTCACCGGCACGAGCTCGGTAACCGACGCACCGAAAGCGAGTCTGATTGCTTTGAAGGGGTCCTTAACAGGCGTCAATCTGGCGGTGGCACACAGATCGGCGGGATATTTATTGAGCTATGACGCCCAGGTAAAGATCGGTTTTGATGGTAGCACAACCCCGGTGCAGGGATTTGACCCACCGCCCATTCCAAAATATTATGCTGCCGGTATATCTTTCCGTTTAGACAATAATAACAACAGCTACGGGCTTTCGTTGATGCGGGGTGATAATAGTATTCCTGACCCCTATGATAATATCGATGACAACATTGTTCCCCTGGATGACAGGAACCTGATTGTCCTCTGGCAGCAGACCAATTCGGGAACCAGCCGAAAGTGGCTGGCGTATAAAGATATGCAGAGCCGTTTCACCGATGATATGGAAAGTGGTCCTGGGAAATGGCCAACGATTCAGGATCTATGGCACCAGACAACCATTCTTTCAAAGACCCCCGATCATTCGTGGCTTTTCGGTCAGATTTACACAATTGGGTGGAACAGGGGGTTGCTGATTTCAAACCCTATCGACCTTTGCGGAGCGTCCAGTGCCTCCTTAAACTTCTGGACATGGCGATCAACCGATGCCAATACTTTGTCTCGATTTAAGGGTATAGCTATTCGAAAAGATGGTGTCGATACGGTATTGGAAATCTTGAATGACGATAACCCTTCTTGGCAACAAAAAAGCTATGACCTGTCTGCTTTTCTGGGTGCAACGGTTGAAATCGTCTTTGACGCTCGTATTGATAGTCTCACAACAATTAACGCGGAGAGCTGGCATATCGATGATGTACACATAGAGGGCGATTTTGATTTCCCGATCAATGATTCCACCCTGCTGGTGCGGGTAAAAGAAGCGGCGTCAATCGAGTTTAAGACAGGGGGACCGAACCCCATAGAGG
>JAFDFH010000312.1 GCA_019309945.1 Deltaproteobacteria bacterium | reverse complement strand
TTTTACTTTCCTGATCTTATTTCCTAGGATGCGCCTTGTCATAAACTTTCATCAGCCTATCAATCGTCACATGTGTGTATCTCTGAGTAGTCGAAAGGCTTTTATGGCCTAAAAGCTCCTGGACTTCCCTTAAATCAGCTCCCGCATCCAGCATATGCGTTGCAAATGTATGACGAATACCGTGCGGGGAGATGGGTGTCGTCAGCCCGCATTCTCTGATCATCTTTTCGAGAATTCTCCTAACAGATCTTGCCGATAATCTCCCCCTGTTTTTATTTAAAAATACCGGCCCTTCCTCATCAGGCATTTTATTGGATACCGCCGCAAGTTTACTGCGGTATCCGACAACAGCTTCTGCTGCTTTACTTCCCATGGGAACAATCCGTTCTTTGTTACCCTTACCAAGCACCCGGACAATTTTCTGATTAAAATCGATATTCGGAATATTTAGTCCGACAAGCTCGGAAACCCGAATGCCGGTTGAATACAACATCTCAAAAATTGCCCTGTTCCTCATCCCGAGAAGTGAATCGGAAGCCATGGAGTCGAGAAGTCGAAATATATCATCAACCGTCAGGTATGAAGGAATCGGTTTTTCCTGCTTGGGAGTCAGAACACTGTCTGCCGGATTCTCATCCAGATTTCCTGTTTTGACCAGATACTTTAGAAATGATCTGATCGATGAAAGTTTTCGGGCAATGGACGATTTTCTGTTCTTTTTCCCATGCAAAAAAGCAAGATATGCTCTTATTAAAAGTCCGTCAATATCTTTAACTTTGACGCGCCCTGTATCTTGCCCCCCTTGATCTGCCCCGGGCCTGTTTCCTGCCGCAAACAACAAAAATTCTAAAAGGTCCCCTTGGTAAGCCTTTCCTGTATTGGGCGAATAACCCTTTTCAGAATATAGAGACTCGATAAAGTCTTTGATTAATGCTCTAACAGGTTCGGGACTCATCAATATTCTATTAGCGCTTCAAGTTCCTGCCAGTTACTCACCTCATAAAACAACTGGTTTTCCCTATTCCACGGCTGTTTAAAGAGAATCGGCGTTATCCCCGCATCCTTTAAAAAAACACAGGTTTCAAGACGGTCCTCAATAAAATACGAAATGTTCCGTTCAAGGAGAATGTCTGTTTTGCCTTCAAATGACCCTGTTGCGACTATCTCGACAGCTCCGGATTCAAGGCCGATATTATCTGTTATCCACTCAGTAATAGGGCCGGGATAAGGCCTTGCAGTCACAAACAAAACAGGATCATAGCTTTGTCCAAGGCGTCTCAATACCTCTGGTGCACCATCAAAGGGCTTTAACGGTATACTATAGTTCCCATTCAAAATTTTTTCGAGAATGGCTGTCATCACATCCTGATCAATACCACCGATACCTTCAAGGGAATAACTGGTAATATCCTCATATTGCAACTGATTGATATTAAAATCATTCCTTGCTATTTCGATAAACAGCGATATGGTGTCGGCCACCACACCATCTATATCAAAAGCCACAGACATCGGGTCGATCATGAAGTTTTCCTGACTTGCCGTATTATAGGCCGCTTTTATCAAGATGCTTTCTCCAGGCATATCATTTTTTCGACCGCCGTGTACTTCTTTTAAGCCTGCTGATGCGCCTTTTTAGGATTGTTGCGTTTTTTGAATCACCGCTCTCAATTGCATCGGCACGCTTTTTTTTCAGTTCTTTTATTGAACGTTTAAGATCCCGAACAGAGCCGTCACTTTTTGTGACTTCTTCTTTAATCCCCCGCATTTTTTTAATGGCGCTAAGAAGCTCTGCCTTTTTCATTCCGCTTGCGCCTTTTATGTCCGGGATTTCCTTGGCAATTTCACGGAGTTCCGTGGCAGTCATTTTTTCAAGAGGTTTTTCTTCTGTTGCTTTTTCTTCTGTCATATCAGGCCAATCTCCTTTCCTTATTCAACAAACCACAAGCGGAGGCGCATATGTCTCCACTCATCCCTTTTTTTTGTAAATAAGCTATGTTACGTACATTAAACCGTCTGAAATTGTCAACAAATAATTATGATTCGGACGCAATTAAAAGTATGAGCTGAATGGGCGACCCCAAAGACGCAACCGATAATGCGTATAGATCAAGCGGACTTTTTGATTCCTTAATAGTCCTCGACGGAACCATATGTGTATATATGGATGGCCTCATTTGCTTGTTTTTGCTGAATGTCGGTTTGCCTCTTTTCTTTTAATTTTTGGATGGAATTGGGCAGACTCTGGGAGTTTGATTCATTGAACCGGTATTTGTGACAGAAATCCAAATAGTATCGTAACCATTTTAAATAATGGCTATGAAATTTTTAGTGTACTTTGTTTTTGACCAATAAAGCGTCGCATTGTACATTCAGGGCGACGGGAATCTTTCTCATTGTGTTTATCCCTATACATCTATCTTCATTTGTTTAGTGTTAAGCGATTAGATAAGAGCATCAAATAATAATATTTTTCTTGTCGATCTTTTTTATTTTTGGTATCTAAGCGGGCAACCGAATAATCACTTGTTGTGTTTTAAACCAGCGGGACATATGGATCAACTTTTATCAGGGCTATATGGCGCACTTATTGCGACCATTCTTTCAATAATATATAAATAGGCAAAAGGCAAAAGGGTCGGACCAAGAAAAGGCAAAAGGGTGCAAAAGGGTCGGACCAAGACAATTAATTGAAAACAAACATTATTCTGTTAAAAACAGTCTCATTTCGGGGCAATAGCCTCGTTTTTGATGCTAAAATTGGGGATATAGGAAGCTTTAGTGGCAAGAGCTAATCGTCATTTTATACCTGGGCATGTCTGGCATCTTACGCATCGATGCCATAAAAGGGATTTCTTGCTGAAATTTGGCAAAGATCGTCTTCGATGGATGCAATGGCTGTACGAGGCAAGGAAACGTTATGGCTTGGTGGTTTTGAATTATGTAGTAACCTGCAACCATGTCCACTTGATTGTTTATGGCAAAGATGGTGGAGAAACGATTCCAAAGTCAATTCAACTTTTATCGGGTAGGACAGGCCAGGAATACAACCAGAGAAAAAAAAGAAAGGGCGCTTTTTGGGAAGATCGGTATCATGCGACGGCCATCGAGAGCGGGGAACATCTTTTGCGATGTCTCGTTTATGTGGACCTGAATATGGTTCGATCTGGAGTTGTAAGCCATCCAAGGCAGTGGCCTTACGGAGGCTACAACGAAATCCAGCATCCTCGGCGAAAGAATATTCTTATTAACTACGAAACACTTGGCTGTCTTGCCGGTTTCAAAAATTTCGACGATTTCCAGTCAGCACACCGAAGGTGGATTCAATCGGTGCTATCTGATGGCAGAGCAAAAAGGGAGGCTTTTTGGACGCAGAGCATAGCAACTGGCAGTCGGTCGTTTGTCGAGGGTGTTAAAATGCAAATGAACAGCTTTGCGATTGGCCGCAGTGTCCGGAAGAATGATGATGGATTCGAACTTCGGGAGCCCCAGTTACCCTATAATGCTTTTTTTGAGGCCGAAAAGAACGATATTGACAGCAAAAACCTACGGTTTTGGAATGAATAAATTTGAAAATCGGGGTGTTACCTTGGTCCGACCCCAATTCTAATTCTCAATTCTTCCCCCAATTCATCCAATTCGTTTATTCTTGACTTGACCACTTAAATTGACTATATATTCTTATATTAAGGAGGTGACCATATGAAAACCATGGGAATAAGTAAATTTAAATCACATGCTTTGAAAATTTTGGGTCAAGTTGCTAAAACGCATGAAATTATTATCATAACAAA
>JAFDFH010000311.1 GCA_019309945.1 Deltaproteobacteria bacterium | reverse complement strand
GGCCAAAACTTGCCGTTAAAGGCGCCTAACAGTGACCCGCGCACGGGATCTAAAATGAGTGTGTCGCTTAGCACTGGCAGGCTACAATCAACAATTTATTCTGTTCGGGTCTCTGTAAGCCGCCCTAAACGGCTTCAAACAGTTGCCCGCTTTGAAAAAAAATACCGGATGACTCCGCTGGTATGTTTAACCATAAGTTTTTGAGAAGTTACGTTACAAATTCATAACATGTCAATATATTTTGATATTTCAGATAGTTCCATTGGATAAAAATTTCTCGCACCCGGAGGCAGGGCCAGGCCCTGACTGCGAATCCAGTTCACACGCGTCGCCACTGAAGCTCCCAAAAGAAGATTCATTGCAACGGTCACAACGTTTCGGTTTTGCGGTTTTTCAAGAAATGATCCTTTAACCCATTGGTTAAATGCACCGATGGACGGTCCGCACCATATCTGATAATCCATTGCCCTTTGCGGGTCACCGGTGTTTGCCCAGTTTGATGACCGACCCAGATAAGAACGAAATAGCAGTGCCATTTTGTGTTTGGGGTCTTTTTCAGCCCGAGCGATCTGCTTGGGGTCTTGTTGGGCGAAAAACCTTTTGGTCTGGTTCCATTCCTCCTGGAACGCGCATCGGAAAAAATCACGTTCAAGGACTTCTTTCTGATTTTCCGGAATGTTTTCAAGGCTTTCATACCGACAATAAAGATCGTACAGCTTTGCAGCGCGGAACGGGAACATGGTACCCCGCTTTAATACCTGTACCTTTACCCCCATTTCAAACATATCCGCGGCAGGTGCCATGGTCACATCTGCTTGACCGGCCTCCGCAAGCATATGCCGGACGGTTTCCGACGTGCCGGCTTCCACACAGGACTGGTTGATCGAACCGGTAAGAATATAGGCCGCCCCCATGGCAAATGCCGCCGCAGCCGAATCGGGCGTGGCGATTCCTCCGCCCAGACCAACGCATAACGGCCGGTCATAATTGTATTTTTCAGCCATTTCGTCGCGAAGCGCAAGCATCGTCGGCAATAGTGAAATCGCAGGTCGGTTATCCGTATGGCCGCCTGAATCGGCTTCGGCCGTCAGATCCTCGGCCATGGGGACCAAGCCGGCCAGGCCGGCTTCTTCGCTTGATATCATTTTATGTTCAACAAGCTGTGCCAAAAGCTTTTCAGGGGGAGGCGAAAAAAATTTTCGGGCAACTTCCACTCGGGAAACTTTAGCAATCAATTTATTTGGACAAACAACGCTGCCGTCAGCGTCACGCTGGATTCCTTTAACGCGAAAATACACCAGGGGAAGGGTAAGATCCATGTATGCGGAGGCGCTGATGCATCGTATACCCCGTTTGAGATAGAGTTGAACGGTTGCGGCTTCAAGTTCAGGGTCATTGGGACTGTGAATCAGGTTAAAACCGGCAGGAAAGTGATCCTTATGCAGATCCAAACGGTTAATCGCCGTCTCTATTTCTCCGGGGGAAAGGCCGGCGGCGCCAAAGAAACCGATCATTCCGGAGCGACCTGCCGCTTCAATCATTTCAATCGATGTGATGCCGTTGGCCATGGCACCCACAACATAAGGATAACGCAATTTGTGGGCTGTCTTAAAAACAGGGTCGCCCAGATTTTCAGGAGGTAGTGGTGGTGCATACGCGCAAAGGGGATATCCTTTTGTTTCAGGTGGGATTACTTCGCCGATGGTAATGGTGCCTGCCCGGCCTGCTGCGATTTGGTTCTTTAGTTTTAGAAGAACCACGGGGTCGTTGACCCTGAAAATCGCGGACTTAATCGCATGATCCCCAAGCTCGGGCGACATATCGCCCGGGTTCCACCACCCGGATGGCGTTTTATTTTGATATCGTGCTAAATGCATCTGAAGTTGTCGGCTTATTTATTCTAACAGATTGATTTTAATATATTATCCTGCGTTGAAGGAGTGAATTTTGAGGCGAGAACTCGCAAGATGCGCTACACTTTTAATATCTTTAATAAAATCAATCAGATAAGATCATATCGAGTTTTTTAATCTATTAAATTAAAATAGAACATAAGTCCGTGTCAAGTACGAAATGATATTGTGTCATATTTAAGCCGGCTTTTGCCCAAATGCTTCTCTTGTATTTTTGATGCGTAGTACTCAGGACTTCAAAATAGTAACCTAATTGATTTTATTTAGGCCTAATTTCGGCTGGTCAACGAATTGTGGTTGGTAATGGGTTTGGGCAACAACCCGTAAACTTTTGATGCGTTATGAATCATGTGTCAAAAGACAGGGCATTCGCGTCATCATGCTGGTATCAATGGAAAACGTGTTGGTATGATGCACTGCGTTATGCGTCATAAATATTTTATAATGCGTCATAAAAAAAATTTGGATTGCAGGAGTAATGGGGGTGGGGCGTTAAGGAAAAGGAATCATCCTCGGGGGTGAAACTTTTTATGCATATTTTTGAGGTGCTCCCGGGCCACATGGGTGTATATCTGGGTTGTAGAAATGTCAACATGGCCGAGCATTACCTGAACCGCTCTCAGATCCGCACCACCTTCCAGAAGATGGGTGGCGAAAGAATGTCTTAAGGTGTGGGGCGTGAGCTTCTTTTTGATCCCGGCTTGAAGGGCAGATTGTCTTAACAGTTTCCAGAAACCCTGGCGCGTCATGGGTTTTCCTGCCCGGGCAACGAAAAGATAGGGACTGACGGTTTTTTTTAAAAGCATCGACCTGGCAGTTTTGATATAAGTATCGATTTTTTCGGTGGCATACCGTCCGATGGGGACAACTCTTTCCCTGGAACCTTTTCCAAGCACCCTGACAAAGCCGGCTTCTATGTTTACATCCTGGAGCTTAAGATTGACCAATTCCGACGCTCTCAAACCGGTGGCATAAAGCAACTCAATCATTGCCGAATTTCTTACCCCTATTGGTTTTTGGAGATCCGGGGTGTTCAGAAGGTGTGTTATTTCCTGGACGGAGAGGATATCAGGGATTTTAAGGCCGCTTTTGGGAAGATCGACCATCCGTGCAGCATCGTGTTTTAGGATTTTTTCCTGTGTCAAAAACTTGTAAAATCCCCGGAGCGTCACCAGATGCCTGGCCCGGGACCTGGCTTCCAGGCCGGCCTTCCTCAAGGCAATCAAGTGCTTTAGTATCGCCGCCGTGTCTGCGTCAGCAATACGATCGATCCCATTTTCTTTAAGAAATTCGATATATCTGGCAATATCACTGCTGTAGGATTCAAGGGTTTTGCCCGAGAGCCCTTTTTCAACAAGCAGATAGTTTAAATATTGATCGACCAGGTTGTCGATGGATCGCTCCGATCCCATTTAAATACAAAAATCCTCAATATCAGTTCCCAATTGGTTCAGCACTTCAGCCCCATTCTCCCGGACGACAACCATGTTTTCAATCCGAATTCCGCCCCATTCGGGTATATATATTCCCGGTTCAACCGTAAATACCATTCCAGCTTCCAGCTTCGTATCTTTTAGGGGGCTTATTCTTGGGCGTTCATGCACGGCAATGCCGACACCATGCCCCAATCCGTGGCCGAATTTACCTTTATAGCTTATAGCCCATGTCGTCAATGTGGTTTCGCGCAACTTCATCAACACGTTTACTACTCATACCCGGTCGTATGATATCAATTGCCTTTTGTTGGGCATGGAGAACGGTGTTATAAATTTTTTTAAAATTTTCATCTGCTTGACCGATCACAATCATTCTGGATATATCAGAACAGTAACCGTTTAATTTTGCGCCCCAGTCAAATAGAATCGGCTCGCCTTCCGCAATACGCCGTTCTCCAGGGATGGCGTGGGGCAGGGCACTATTCGGACCTGATGCCACAATGGTCGGAAACGCTAAGGCTTCAGCCCCTGCTTCACGCATTCCTTTTTCCATCTCCCAGGCCGCTTCTTTTTCAGTCATACCGGGGCAAATACGGGTCGAAAAATCCGTGAAAACAGATTCAGCAATCGCAAGTGCTTGCATGATTGCTTTGATTTCAGTTTCTTCTTTAATCACGCGCAGATCTTCAACCATGTTTTCGGTTTCAACAAGCTGGATTTGCTGTTTGTCGGATTTGAGTTGTTCGTATATTTTTTGATATTGAAGAAATGATAAACGGATGCTTTCAAAGCCGAGTGCTTTGGTATCCAGGGCCCTCAATATTTCGGGAAGTGATTTGTCAAGACCTTCTCGGTAACAATAGATTTCATAAAGGGAGGCTTCGTTTTTGGCCTGTAACTCGTAACGTGAGTCGGTGGCAAGGACAAGTTTTTGATCGGTGATAAAAAGGGCCCCCGCGGATTCGTCAAACTGGCCATCCTCGCCGGTAAAACCACTTAAGTACCGGCGATTCTCTTCCACGAGGACCATGAACGTATCAATTTTTTTTTCGGACAGGGATTTTCTAAGTCGTGCCAGTCGGTTTTCAATGGCTTTTTTCAAAATGAACTCCTAGCCCTAACGAGGCGGCTTTTTTTGCTCTCTTAAAAATGCATCCAGTGCCTCCATAACAACAAGCGCGATATCGGTATTGTTTTCGGATGCATAGACTTCAACTCGCTCAGCGAGTCGACAGGGGATCTGGATATTGAATTCTTTGGTCATGTCTACACATTGAACTTTAAATTTATCCTTGTCCATTAACGGCCCTTTCCTTTTTGTTGTTATCACGGAATCCTTATTCAGGTTGACTCACAATATTTCAATTTACCGATTTATTCAACCTTCAACTTTGGGAAAAAATGATTTTATGGCCGAAAATGGCTATAATGCGCTTTATTTGTCAGCCGAAGATCATGATATCTGTATTGGAAATGACGGCGGTGAGTCCGGTGATACTGTCAGGAGATCACAGGTTTTTAAATGCCCGGTTTTCGTGAGGTATTCTCAATATCACTGGCTCGGCAATAAAAAGGACTCAAAGGGAGGAGGAATTATGACGATTGAAGTAATACGTAGTGCTCTGGCATGGTGTATAGTAATAAACTGGGGATTAGTGCTATGGTGGTTTCTATTTTTCACTCTGGCTCATGATTGGATATATCGATTTCACAGTAAATGGTTTGATTTATCTGTTGATAAGTTCGATGCCATTCACTATGCAGGTATGGCGCTTTTTAAAATAGGTATATTATTGTTCAACCTGGTGCCGTATTTTGCGTTGCGCATTGTTGGTTGAGCTTGTGACATAAGAATATTCCACCCCTAAACACTTACTGAACACTGACGGCTGGAAGCCGGGGCATTTTATCTTTCCTTGGTGTATTGAAGTCTCTTGCGGTCAAAGTAAATCTTTCATATAACTGCCGCAGTTGGGCAGGACGTTACCGTTAAATTGGCTGCGTCCCTAATCGGTTTAGTGCCTGATATATAATTTGTGAATATCTTCCTTTAATAGATTTAGAATACGGTCGCGGCCACCTTGAATATGGGAGCCGGTGCAGTCGATCAATCGCTCCAGGTTTCGATCTTTGATCGCCTCCATAATCCGATCATGCTCATCGGCGCTGCTAATACAGGTATTGATATTTTGACAAGACCAACTTGTGAGGATCATCTTTTCGTAACAGTTTTGCAGCGCTTTGATCATAAAAGAATTATTGGTGCAGATCCGGATACATTTGAGGTGAAAGTCTACAGCCCGTACCAGAGCATCGGCCGGACGTTCTTGTTCGATGATATCCCGAACCTGTTTTAAGATGACTTCCAACTCTTCTATATCCCGGTCGCTAATGTTTTCCAGAAGCTGGCCGGCTGAATTAAATTCTATGATCTTTCGGAACTCGTAAATGTCATATATATCCTTTATTGAGTATTGCTTGATGTAAAACCCCCGGTTCTGTTCGTATCTAGTGATGAGTTCGTCTTTTTCAAGCATTATCAAGGCTTCACGAACTGGGGTGCGGCTCAGATCAAGCTCTTTGGCCAAGTCTATTTCATTCAGTTTTCCCGTCGAATCGAACTCATTTCTGATTATCTTGTCTTTGATCAACTGATAGGCCTTGAAACAGGCCGGTTTATGGTTTTTCATAATTGCATTAACTCCTGAGCTAAGCCACCAGCTTAGCCGGCTCGGATTTTCGTGCTTTACCGGAAAAAGACAGGGTCACGGTCATGGTTTGATAATTGACGCTTGCATCCGGGGGTAGCGTCCCCTGTTTGATATCAAACGAATTCAGCATGTTACAGATTTACCACACTCCTATAACATACATGTTATCTAGTGTCCGTCCAGAAACGAGGATTTTTGTTCGAGATCAAGGTATGCGAAAAAATTTACCGCAGGCATATAGTTGATATTCCGAGGATAAAATTTTGAGCATAACGAAGAGATCGGGCAAAAAGACCGTTTCTGGATGGGCACTATCTAAGCTATTACGATTCTGTCAATTGGTTTAACTCCAGACCGCTCCAAATTGTGCCGTAATTTTCGACTATTGATTCCAATTTTATACTGA
The DNA here is from genome assembly GCA_019309945.1 of Deltaproteobacteria bacterium. GTDB lineage: Bacteria > Desulfobacterota > Desulfobacteria > Desulfobacterales > JAFDFH01 > JAFDFH01. The sequence goes on along the minus strand of JAFDFH010000311.1, from coordinate 567 downwards.
TTTAACCTTGACATTTAAATATATGCTTAATAACAGTTGTATACAGTATGTATGCATATATTTCAAGAGTAAAGACATTAACCACAGCTGGAAGAGAAAAAATGAATTGTGAGACCCTAAGAGATTGTTTTAAGGCATCTTTTCAAGCACAAGGACAGAAGAATGCCATTACATTCCAGCGAAACGACAGAATAGAGACCGAAATCTCTTACCTGAAATTGTCTCGCGATGTAAATCGCATGGCCAATGTCCTCAAGGAGATTGGCGTTGCAAAGGGAGACCGGGTTGTCTTTTTTGTCGAAAAATGTTTGTTGCTTGTCATTGCCCATTTGGCGCTTCAAAAGATGGGCGCCATCTCTGTTCCTCTGAATCCGGGTTTTAAGAAGTCGGAGTTGGAGTATCTCCTTGCAGATTCGAATCCAAAGCTAGTGCTATGCGGTATCGCTCAAAAAGAAATCGTCCGGAAAATAAATCCGCAACTGAATGTCATGGCAGTTGACGCCCGGATACCTTATCAGGAGCTGGATATTTTGGAGGCGGCCCTGGATGTCGCATTGGATGAAGAAA
>JAFDFH010000310.1 GCA_019309945.1 Deltaproteobacteria bacterium | reverse complement strand
AGATGGTTATTCAAATTTGATTATAGCTTACACTTCTATTGAATAATGTCAACGAAAATTAAAAGGTAAAATTTTAGTGTAATTAATGCAAAAATCATGCAAAGTCATAGGACATTATCATAATAGTATAGATGTTAAATAGTTACTATAATTATGGTATAAAAAATATGAACCTAAATTACAAATAAAATATGGCAATATGAAGTAAATTACACATAAAAAGTGAAATGTATTACATAAGTTGGCGCGTAAGCGTCTGTTAAGTGAGAAAATACCATTTCATATTAGAATCGATACGGAAAGAGCGACGTGCGTTTTGTGAAAAAATCGCAAATATATTTTCTGAAGCCAAAGGCGGTTTAAAATTTGAAAAAGATTGAGATTCATGGGATAAACTAACCTTGAAAATCCGGGGGAGAAGATATTTTCAATGAATGCCACCCTTGAAAAGGTAATGAATCTGCCTGATGCGATTGAGCGTTTTGTAGTCGATAACTGTCACATTTCCATTGGTGGATTTACCATTAATCGAAATCCCATGGCAGCGGTTTATGAAATCATTCGCCAGGGGAGAAAAAACCTGCACCTCTATGCCCATTCCAATGGTCAGGGAGTGGATGAGTTGATCGGCGCAGGCTGTATCACAAAACTGGAAATTGCTTATGGGGGCAGCGGTCGATTTGCACCGACTTGTATACGGTTCCGAAAGGCGATTCAAGAAGGCACGATTACGGTCGAAGATTATACCAATTACCAGATGACCTTGCGTTTTTTAGCCGGCGCCATGGGGGTCCCCTTTCTTCCCACGCGGTCATCGCTCGGAACGAGCATCATTGATCAGTGGGGCTTTTCAAAGGCATTGCGAAAAGCGGATCCAAAAATTCCGGATAAAAAGCTGGTGGTTGTGGATAATCCTTTTGACGTGTGGGCCGATGCCCCTAAGTTGGTCCTTGTTCCCTCCATAAATCCTGATGTAACTCTCATTCATGCTCAAAAAGCCGACCGGCAGGGCACCGTAAGGATGGCGGGACTCACTTTTTCAGACATCGAACAGGTAAAATCAGCAAAACATGTTATTGTGTCCTGTGAAGAACTGGTCGATTCAAACGAACTCAGAGAAAATCCGGATCAGAATCAAATCCCCTTTTTCTGTGTGGATGCGGTGGTTCCCGTACCCTTGGGGGCTTATCCCACCGCCTGTTATCGTTACTATGACTACGATCCGGATTATCTTAACGACTACAACAAGTTCGCACAGAAGGACCACCTTTTCCAAACCTATCTGGATACATTCATCCATGGCGTGGATGATCATCATGGCCTGATCCGTTTGGTTGGAAGAGATCGAATTAAACGGTTAATGGCTGATGCCAAAACCGGATATGCCTGCGGTTTGGAAAGAAAATAATGTCCCCTGGTGAAACAACATCAATGCACGCGTATAGTCTAAAAGAGATGATGACCATTACCGCGGCACGGGAAATTCAAGATGGTGATATCGTATTTTGCGGTACCGGGATCTCCATGCTTGCCGCCATGGCTGCCAAGTACATTAGTGCGCCCCATAGCGTGATATTCTTTGAAACCGGTGCAATCGATTCGAAACTTGAAGAAGTTCCCTTGGCGGTATCCGACCCCCGGGTCATGTATTGGACTTCTGTAAACGGAAGCCTGGCAGATGCCTTTGCAACCATGCAGAATCGGTTTACCGGTCCTCGAATTGTAGGAATTCTCGGGGCCGCTCAGATTGATAAATACGGCAATTTGAATTCAACTGTCATTGGAGATTATTTCCATCCGACGGTGCGTTTTTCCGGAAGCGGCGGGGCCTGTGATGTGGCCTCCTTTGTGAGCCGAACCATTATTTTTATGCAGCACGAAAAAAGAAAATTTGTTTCACAGGTCGATTACATCACTAGCCCGGGGTGGCTTGATGGGCCTGATGGACGAGAAAAAGCGGGGCTTCCGGAAGGCGGGCCGTCGGTTGTAGTAACCAGCCTGGGAATCATGGGGTTTGACGAAAAAACAAAGGAAATGTATCTTTCAGGGTACTACCCGGGTATTACCCCCAGGCAGATTCTGGATAATATGGGATTTGAAGTCGATGTTACCCGGGCACATGTGGTGACGGCGCCGACTCATCGTGAACTCCGGGTACTGCGGGAGCAATGCGATCCCCAAAGATTGATCCTGGGTGCCTCCGAACCCCAATGAAAAACTTTTTATTCAAAACGAACAACGGACCATAGATGAATTGAGTTTTACCCAATGCGGGTATCATTTGAGCCTGACGCAGAGATTGGGCAAAATGGGACGTTTTGAAACTGGCTCATTTCTTATTCATTTTTTTCACTTCGCTAGCGCAGGCTGTTATATCGGGTTGCCGGTTTATATCCATAACGATCACCGCATTAATTATGCCCTCTTTATCAATAAAAAACAGGGCTCGCTCTGAAAGGCCGTCGGAGCGCAATACACCATATTTATCGGCTACGGCACCGTGAGGCCAAAAATCAGAAAGGACCTCAAACCACACCTTCCCCATCTGTTGGGTCCATGCATGCAATGTGGGGACGTTGTCTACGGTAATCCCGATAAGAATCGTGTCATTTTTGTCAAACATGTCCTTAACAAGGTTATACCCCGGCCATTGTTCAGAACAGACCGGCGTGAATGCGGCCGGAACAAATGAAAGTACAACATTCCTTTTCCCCCGAAAGTAGCTGAGGGTTATTCGCTTGCCTGATACAGCCGGCAGAGTGAAGTCCGGAGCTTTTTGTCCGGCCTTGACTTTCAGATCACTATCCCGGGGCTTTAATTTTCCAGGGTCATAGATATTGTCCTTTAATGTCCCTGATTGCCCAAAGACAGAACCGTTCAAAAGAAATAAACCCATTACGAAAATTGTAACCACTTTCAAAACCATTTTCATTGGTAACACTCCTTTAATTTTGATGAATTCGGGGAAAGGTCTCTTTTCAGATCAAGGTCAAGGAAGGCGAAAATTTTAACCACAGGAATACATGGAGTATTTCGAGGATTAAAATTTGAGCCTGACGCAGAGATTGGGCAAAATGGGACGTTTTGAAATTGGCTCGCACGAATGGTGTTTCTGTGGGTGCCAGAATGACGAAATTGGGGTTGTATGTCAAGGTATAAATAGTGCCGGAAGGACTATGGGGTTATCGCATATTAGGCTCCGCAGGGCGGCCTGACAACCCAACCCGATCCACAAGATCGAGTGCCGATGCAAGGACAGGATTATCGAACCGGACCTCCAAGGCGGCTTGAAGCATCTCCGGGCTGACAACCCGTTTTAATTTTGCCACAATCGATAATGAAGCCAGAGCCCAGTCCTGGGGTTTAATCCCCTGCCCTTTTAAGTCCACTTTGTGTAGCCCGGCCTTGGTGCTCGGTACATTAACACTGTGTTCCAATATAATAAGGGTGCTGCTGCCAATGTTGCTAAATAAAGACCTCCTCCGGTCCACGCCTTCCTGGCTGAGGGCCAGGATGACGTCAGGTCGTTCGATTCCGGTGAAACCGATTTCTTGCGGTGACAGGATGACATCGCTGATAGCAGGACCTCTGAGAACGGTAATATTGTACTCATTTTTCTGGGTGGCGTTCAGACCGGCGGTCATTCCAGCAAGACACAGGACTTCACCCGCGGTCATGATTCGCTGGCCGGCACTGCCCAGAATGATCACCTCCTGCCTCTTTGATTCTACGGGAAGAAATCGTGCTTCTATTTTTAGGGGTGGTGCAACGGGTTTCTCCCTGGCGGCCAGTTCTCTGTAATGCCGACCAAACTCCTTGCGAACGTTTTCCGGGAAAATGCCGTCCGCAGGGGAACGTCCGGCCATGGTTGCTTTGATAATTGACGGTGTCAGTCGATTTTGCTTTGTATATCGTCCCGGGCAAATTCCCCATATATCAACAACGGCAAACCCTTTAAATCGAATCGCCTGTTCGATTTCTTCTGCCAGGTTACCGCTGTATCCGGAGCAGCGCGCAACATAGGGGGCGCCTGCTGACTGCGCCAGATGGCACACATCGATGGGACGCTCCAACTGATTCAAAAAGCCCGACCCCGTTTGTGCTTCCGCGGGTGTCGTTGCTGAAAACTGCCCACCCGTCATGCCGAAATTGAAGTTGTTTAAAACCAGCAAGGTCAGATCAATATTTCGACGGCAGGCGGCAAGCAGATGGGCACCGCCGATGCCCTGACCCCCGTCACCCATGGTCACCATCACATTTAAGTCCGGACGGGCCAGTTTCAGACCGGTCCCATAGGTCAACGCTCGACCATGAAGGCCATGGAGTGCGTGGGTGTTAAAAAATGTGTCGAAGAGTCCGCAACATCCGATATCACTCACAATGGCAATCTGATGCCCCCGAAGGCCCATGTTCTGGAAAGCCGTATCAAGGGCATAAGTGATTTGCTCGTGGGAACATCCTGGACAAAAGACTGGTGGCCGATTGCGATTTAACAGACTATCCACGGATGATGGCCTCCTCAATCTGGCGAGGGGTAATTAGGGTCCCGTTCATTTGGCCCAAGAATTCCACGCGCTTATTCGGTAAGATACGTTGAATCTCTCTGACATACTGACCCAGATTCATCTCCAGCACCACCACGCGTTCAGCACTTCGGGCCTGATGTCTGATGAAGTCATCGGGTACAGGCCAAAGGGTTTTGAGGACAAGCAAAGAAACGGGCCTTCCTTTTTTTTTCTGGTCCTCGACAACCATTTTGGCCGCGCGAGCGGTCACACCATATGTAAGGATCAACGTTTCGGCATCTTCGGCTATTTGGGATTCATAGAAAGTAAGGCGGTCCCCAGATGTTTTCAGCTTATGGTTCAGTCGATTTAGATATTCGGTAATTTCCTGATTGTCGGTCGTTATATAACCGTCCGGCCCATGCGTGGACGAAGTCTGACGGACCAGAACCTCGCCGCCGATTGGAAGAAAACCAGGTACGGATCGACCTTCGGAAACCTTAAAAGGGAAAAAGGATTCACCGGGCAGGGGGGGGCGACGGTTCTCTACTTTCGGCTGTTTTAGCTTGTCTAAATCAATGCTTTCCTTTGTCATTCCGATCTCTTTATTGGATGCAATGATCACCGGGCACCGAAAGACTTCGGCAAGATTAAAAGCCTCCATGGTTAGAATAAAGCAATCTCTTACATCCACCGGTGCTAGAACTATCAACGGCAGTCCGCCGCTATTACCCCAGCGTAAAAACTGTATATCTCCATCTGCTCCGCGGGTTGCCGATCCGGTGGAAGGGCCCAGTCGCTGGACGTCGACAATCACAATGGGTATCTCGCTTCCGATGGCAAAAGAAATATGCTCACTGTAGAGACTGATACCAGGTCCAGAAGTCGCTGTCATAACCTTCAAACCGGCCATAGACGCTCCTAGGCAGTAACCGATGGACGCAATTTCATCCTCACCCTGAAGACATGTTCCTCCCAATGGTGGCAGAAGCTTGAGCATGGTATTGAAAATTGTCGTGGCAGGGGTAATAGGGTATCCGGCAAAGAAGCGGCAACCCGACGCGATGGCTCCCCAGGCAACCGCTTCATTGCCTTCCATCAAGGTTAATGCCATTTTTCCTCCAACATTTCAGCCCTCAATCCGTCCCCGTAATTCCTGGTAAAGTTTTTTGGATACGGGCCCGACCTTTCCGTCGCCGATACGATTTTTGTCGATGTGCACGACAGGAAGAACCTCGGTCGTGGTTCCTGTCAGAAATACCTCGTTTGATAAATACATATCGTCTGTGCTGTAAAATTGCTCCTCAACGGGGATGCTTAAATCCTTGCATATATCAATGATGACTAAACGGGTAATACCGGATAAAATATTGGGTGTAAGGGGATGTGTGATTAGCCTCCCATCTATAACGATAAATATATTTGAGCTGGTGGCTTCCCGCACCACGCCTTCCTTGGTTACAAAAATCGCATCAAAAGCACCGGCATCAAGTGCCTTTTGCTTGGCAAGTACATTTGGAAGTAGCTGAACCGTCTTGATATCGCAGCGCCCCCATCGAAAGTCTTCAAGGGTTATGGCCGCAGCCCCTTTTTCTCTTAAGGTCGTCAGTTTTTCTTCAATTCTACGGATGGTCATGACAAACTGGAAATCTTTCGTATTCATAAATGCATGCTTCCGTGGCGCTACACCCCTTGAAATCTGGAGGTAAATTTCCGCACGCGCCAGATTCGCCCGGTCAAAAAGATCACATATGGCGTTGCGAATCATTTCTAAGGAAATGGGTGGAAATAAAAGTTCTTGCATGGATCGCTCAAGTCTGATCAGGTGTTCTTCCAAACAAAATAGACAACCATTGTAACTGACAATGACTTCATAGACCGCATCTCCGAACTGATATCCCCGATCTTCGAGGGGCACCATGGCCTGCTCGATTGAGCAAAATTGGCCGTTAATATAAGCTAATTCAGGCATTCTATCCTCTCCAAGAGACCTTTGAAAAACGCCCCTTTTTGCCCAATTTCAGCGTCATACTTAAAATTTAAGTAATTTCTCAATATGTTCCGGTAGTCCCGCTGCGCCATCCGGTAATTTTTTTCAATACGGCCAAAACTTGCCGTTAAGGGCGCCTAACAGTGACCCGCATACGGGATCTAAAATGAGTGGGTCGCTTAGCACAAACAGGCTACAATCAACAATTTATGCTGTTCGGGTCACTGTAAGCCGCCCTAAACGGCTTCAAACAGTTGCCCGCTTTGAAAAAAATTACCGGATGACTCC
>JAFDFH010000309.1 GCA_019309945.1 Deltaproteobacteria bacterium | reverse complement strand
TTCGTGTGTCCTTAGACTCCGGATATCACCGGTTTCCGCCCGAAGTAGCTCATCCGCGGTTTTTTGTTTTTTGTTGAAAACCATTTTCAGCCTTATTTCTGATTGGATGAATACCGGCGAGGATTTGGCGTTGCTTGTCTGATCGCGTGAAATCAGATCCCCATTTAAAATTAGTTTTGCATTGATAATATAAACAGAACGGCAAGTCAATACTCACCTTTGTTATGTTTTCCCCTTGATAAAATTGCTTTTATTATTTAAATGAAAAGGTATGGGTTATATCTTTGATTTTAATGATACGATTGCTTATGAGCGCTGGTTTCATGATCCGCGCAACAGATTTACCATCGACCTTCAAAGCCGGTTGATGCTCGATCTGCTTCAACCCGTTCGGGGGGAGAGCATACTGGATATCGGCTGTGGAACCGGTGCGAGCTTTCTTCCCTTCCTCAATGCCGGGCTTCAGGTGACGGGGCTTGATCCATCTCCGTACATGCTCGATATTGCAATTAAAAATGTCGCTAACCGCGTCGATTTGCATAGAGGTTTTGCGGAAGACCTCCCGTTTGAAGACAATTCATTTACCTATGCGTGCCTTGTCACGACCCTTGAATTTGTGGATGACCCTCAAAAGGCCCTTGAAGAAGCCTGCAGGGTCGCAAAAGACAGAATTTTTATAGGTGTACTCAACAGGTACGCCATCAAGGGGTTCCAGCGGCGAGTCAAAGGAATATTTACGGCGACCATTTACAACCGTGCACGTTTTTTCAGTGTCTGGGAGCTTAAGGGAAGCATCCGGGCCATGTTGGGAAATGTTCCGGTAGTCTGGCGGACGGTCTGCCAGTTTCCAATAACAGCGGGTTGGGTGGCCTCTATATTAGAGCGTATTGAACGATCCGGTTTGGTTCAGAGATGTCCCTTTGGTGCGTATACCGGAATGGTGGTTACCCTTGAGCCCCGGTTTACAACCAACCCCCTCGCCGTTACTTACCGTGCCAAATCGACCACCGGCCCTGTAACAGGTTAGTTTTTTAGTAACCGTTCACGGGATCATTGGTTTAACGGTTCAGGTGTTCAATAAATAAGGAATAATGGATTATGGAAGCTTATCTATACGAATCGTTGAAAGATCAGAAGGTAAAATGCAATCTTTGCAATCACCGCTGTGTTATTGCAGAGGGAAAGCGAGGAATATGCAATGTCAGGGAAAACCAGGGCGGCATCCTGAATACTCTGGTGTACGGGAAACTCATTGCTCGACATATCGATCCGATTGAAAAAAAACCGTTGTTTCATCTTTTTCCGGGGAGTCTCTCCTATTCCATCGCGACGGTGGGGTGCAATTTTAAATGCCGTTTCTGTCAGAATGCAGATATTGCGCAAATGCCCTCAGACCGCAATGGGGTGATTATGGGGGACTTTTATACACCGGAAGATATTGTAAAAGCAGCCGCAAAAGGAAATTGCCAAAGCATCGCCTATACCTATACGGAGCCGACCGTTTACTTTGAATTTGCCTACGATACGGCGAAGCTTGCCCATGAAAAAGGAATTAAAAATGTTTTTGTTACAAACGGGTATATGACCGCTGAAGCGCTTGAAATGATCCACCCTTATCTGGATGCGGCCAATGTGGACCTAAAGGCCTTTAAAGAAGAATTTTACAGAGATCTTTGCGGAGCCAAAATGGAACCTGTCAAAGAGACCTTAAAACGGATGAAGACCCTTGACGTTTTTGTGGAGGTGACCACTTTGATCATTCCGGGGCTAAACGATAATGAGGCGGAGCTTGAACAGCTGGCATCATTTATCGCCGAGGATCTCGGACCTGAAACCCCCTGGCATATCTCCCGATTTCATCCCACCTACAAACTTATGGATCATCCGTCCACACCGCTTGAAACTCTGGTAGCGGCCAGAAAAATCGGCCAAAAAGCAGGGTTAAGATATGTATACACGGGGAATGTTCCCGGTGAGGTAGGTGAAAATACCTTCTGTTACAATTGCGGCAATCTCCTGATTGAACGCTGGGGTTTCCTTGTTAAGAAAAATCACATCGAAAAGGGTCGATGCACATTCTGCAATACGCAAATCGATGGGGTGGGATTGTGAAAAAAGGCCTGATGTTCGAGGGGCCTAAAGTAAGTCTCGCCCATACGGGGGTTAGGGCAACTCTCATTTTAACACGATCATTTCAGATCCCGCACGGGCAACACCCGATAACCCCTTTTTCTCACCATTCGTTCGGTATAATGGTACCCGCGGTTGAAATTATACAGCCGGGCGGTAATCGATTTTTTTTCTGAAGTCCAGACCCATCCGCAGGTCAGGCGTATGATCGATACGATCTTTACCCGCTGGCTGCAGTTCGCCTTGTAGCCTTTATAATCTTTATCATTCACATATAGACTCTGCAGCTCTTTAAGGGTTGGAAGGCGCCAATCGTCATACCTTTTTTCCAGAGTGTCGGGAAAGGTGTATTTGATCCATTGATTTGCTTCTTTCCAGCTAATGTTTCCCTGGTTGTCGGTTTGGGACCACATGAGTCCCAGTTCGTGATCGGTAACAGTCCCATCGCTGTTGTCCGTGAAACGGTCACCGGCAAAAACCCCAATACCGTCTAAAAACATGTAAATTGTGATTATGGCCACAATGGAAAATATTTTTCTGGACACCTTTTACTCCCCTTCCTGTTTGAAATACAAAAGAAGTGTGAAGTGAGCAAAAGTTTGTCTAAAGTGATTCCCGCCTCGGCAAGATTATGAAATTGTATCAGTTTTATAAAAATGACGGAGCGGAGCGATTCCATAACTTTAGGCACTTCAAACTTTAGATCACTTTAGGCCCTTTGCTCTCAGGCACTTTAAACTTTAGATCAATTTTAGCTTTTCCGGTTTATCCGGGTTAGGATAGGTGTATTCGATTTCGCAAACGTTCAGCTTGTTCTTTATTGCGGTAAGAAATCACGGGCACGGGAGACCGGCGAAACAACTTTTCAGCCACGGAGCCGATAAAAAAATGTTCCACATCCGTATGTCCTTTGATTCCCAAGACAATCAGATCAATGTCTTTTTCGACTGTTATTTTCAACAGCTCATCAACGGGATTCCCGACTCTGAAAATTGTGCTGATTTTTTCAGATGGAAAGGCGGAGGCCCGGATGATTTGTGCCAGAATTTCTTCCCGCTCCTTCCGGATACCTTCGATATAATGCTCTCCATCCACATCATATCCCATAGCGGAAATTTTACGGACTGCCTGGACATCCCGTGAATTTATAATACTTACAACAACCAACTCGGCCTCCGCAGGTTTCGCCAATCCGACAGCATAATTGAATATGTCCTTGGCATGTTCTGAAAAAGCTAAAGCAACCATAATTTTTTTAATATCTTCCATGATGTTTTCCTTACATTTGCCTGTTGTTAGTAAAAAAATTTCAGACCGAATCGGGTTTGAGCAAGGGAAAATTCAGAAAGACAATCAGGAGGGCAAAACCCAGATGGATGGCCCGAATAAAGGTGGAGTCCAGGATCAGCCGGGAGGCGATGGATATTTGAAAAAGACTCCAGATTACGGCAATTGTTGGAACGACATGCCTGCTGGCTCCGGTTGGCCGTCTGTCAATACCTTCTTCCTCTTCGGCCATTCGCCTTGCGAGTTCCAACCCTTCATCGATGTCCGTTTTTTCAATTTCGCTCATGCTATTCACCTAATCCATAAATAATGTTTGGTGATTTTAACATGCGGGAATTCTTGAAGATCATTATTAAATAGTGCCCGAACGAAAACTAGATAGTTTTTTC
>JAFDFH010000554.1 GCA_019309945.1 Deltaproteobacteria bacterium | reverse complement strand
CACCATTTTACTGACAATTGCTATCACGCACGATAGCAACAATAATTCGATATATATTCCAACCGCGTGCTCAATCATTTCGATAGCTCCTGTTGCCAAACTTCATCATAGATCGTGAAAAATGGCTTGCTTGAGTTGCTCGTGATCGACGTTATATTCGGGGGCGGCAATGCCGATAACCATCCAGATGATCCCCGCGCCAAGCATGACCGGTTTTGATTTGCGCAGATGGGTCTGCTCCTCGGTCATGACCAGGAGATAAGAAAGTAAAAAAACAATCAAACAGAAAATGGCTCTCGGATCGCTGACGGCAGGGTGAAGAATCAGATCCCGTTTTTCAGACCAAAGCGTTGCGTTTTCCACCAGTAGTAAACCGATATCAAACTTTTCGATGAATGCATAAAGGTGGTCTTTTAGTATATGTGACAGTTCATGTATTTTTTGGCTGAGAGAACGATCGCGTCTGATAACGCCAAAGCTCACCCTCTGAATTTCTTGGACTTTTGGATGAGTGAAGTGTGCCTCCGGGGCAAGGTATGACCTCTCCTGTGGGCGATCAAGTTCGCCGGCAAAATAAAAACAAGACAAACCTTCCTCTTCAAAAACGTTAGCCCATTTTGCTGCTTCAAGGGATACGCCATCTGTTCCGGCAAGCCGGGTTGAAACGATTCCCCAATGTTTCATGTTTCTTTTTGTCTGTGCTTTATCCATTTTTCCCTCCTGCATTCAATCTTCAATACCCTAAGTCTTCCTCAGATCAATGATTTCAATCCGGTTGTTTGCTTCCGGATACCTGGGTGATGGTCCTGTAGACAAAATGACGAGGTCTCCGTCTACCTCGTGGGATTGCAACCAGTCTCTGGCGAAGTCGTTCCAGACCTCGGGTGGGTCAGTCTCATGGACCGGATATATGCCGTAAGAGAATACGAGCTGTTTGCAAACTCTCTCTTCGAAGCTGACCGCAGTTATCCAAACCGGCAACCTGAATCGGGTAATGCTCCTGGCTGTTTCACCACTCAGGCTGGGTACCAGGACGATGGCCGGCGAAACATGCTCCACTATAGTTTCGACGCTCACAGTGAGGAGATCCCTCACACTGATTTCGCGTTTTCGGTCTAACCCTCTGAGGATTTCTCTGACTCTATAGCCCGGGCGATGAGGCTCGGTTTCCGCAGCGATTTTGGCCAGCATCGCAACAGCATCCACTGGATACTGGCCCATTGCCGACTCCTCTGATAGCATCACACAATCGGTCCCGTCAAGGATAGCGTTGGCAACGTCAGTGGACTCGGCACGGGTAGGTCGCCGGTTCCCGACCATGGATTCCAACATCTGGGTAGCAGTAATCACCGGTTTACCCAGAAGATTTGCCCGACGTATGAAGATCCCCTCGGGCCACCATAATACCGTCTGCGGCCTCAAAAATAGCATCCAAATCTTCTTTCGCCCGCGAGCGTTCCAGCTTGGCGATAATAAAAGGATTGTGGCCCAACTTTACAGCAGCGTTGCGAACGGCTTCAATGTCAGCCGCGGATTCGACAAAGGATTGGCTTACCGCGTCCACTCCCTGCTCCATGGCAAACTTAAGACACTCGTGGTCTCGATCGGTGAAGGCGCTGATGCCTAGATCAATGCCCGGTATATTTAGCCCTTTGCGAGAACGCAACTCACCTCCTACCAGGATCTTGCACTGGACGTCGCTATCTTCCACCAACACAACTTCGAGCTGGATGAGACCATCGTTAAGAAACAGCGTGTCTCCTTTTTTAACTGCCTGGGGTAACCGCGAGAAGCTCATGGAGGCGCGTGTCGTGTCTCCAGCTATCTCTTCGGTGGTAAGCGTGAAAGAATCCCCGGACACCAATTCAACCGGCTCTTGAGCCAATTGGCCGATACGCATTTTGGGGCCGGGCAGGTCACCCATAATCGCTACGCGCCTCCCCACTGCCCGGGCTGCGGCCCTGATATTTTCAATTACCTTTTTGTGACTGTCAAAATCTCCATGGGAAAAGTTAAGCCGCGCCACGTTCATTCCGGATCGGATCATTTGTTCGAGTATCTCCGGAGATTCCGAGGCAGGGCCTATGGTGCATATGATCTTGGTCTTGTTGGCTGGGAGCTTCATGTTGTTCTCTCCTTCTATTGATTGAATATCTTCTCCAAAATAGCTTTCGCTATCATGTAGGTGGGTCGAATACCTTTAAACACAGCAATATTATCAAGAAAAGTTTCATTTTTGAGATTAATTTACTACAATTTGTTATTTCCCTCTCGCCTTCTTTAAATCCTGCCAGAATGGTTTAACAAGAAAACTG
>JAFDFH010000308.1 GCA_019309945.1 Deltaproteobacteria bacterium | reverse complement strand
TTAGGTCTGCTCAGCCTGGCCGGGGTCATCATTAATAACGGGATCGTGCTATTGGACAAGATTGATGTGGAAAGGCGTCAAGGCGTCGATCCCTACAACGCGGTTCTCGGAGCGACCATATCCAGATTTCGTCCTATTCTGATGACGACGGTCACGACGGTGTTAGGCGTGATGCCCCTCATTTTATCATCGGACCCGCTGTTCTATTCACTTGCCATAGTCCTTGCCTCCGGACTGATATTTGGTACAATGCTCACACTGGGCGTCGTGCCTGTGCTATACGCATTGCTGTTCAGGGTTAAGAAGCCCCAAAAAGCATAAGGGGCCTCGGCAAAAAAGGAGATTCCTATCCCATGCCTGAGATAAGACTGTTAGCCGTTAAACCGGTATCACAATGTCGAGCGCAGATGCGATTGTGGTCTCGCTGGATTTCTCTGCTGTTTCTCGCATTGTTGCTGACATCCTGCGCAACATTGGGACCGGATTTTAAAAAACCTTCCGCGCCCGTTGAAAAAAAATGGATTGAGGTGGATGACCCGCAGATAAAAGCGGAACCGGCGGATTACAGCACATGGTGGCGTGTTTTAAATGACCCGGTGTTGGACAACCTCATTGAGACAGCCTGTAAGCAGAACCTGTCGCTTCAGGTTGCCGGACTGCGTATCCTGGAAGCGCGTGCATTCTTAGGGATCGCAATCGGGCTCCAATATCCCCAGGCGCAAAGTTTGAGCGGGGGCTATTCCTACCAGAAGTTCAGCAAGAACGCCCCGCCCCTCTCCGAATTCCCCAATGATATACGGAACCAGACGGATGCCACTGCAAATATAGTCCAAGCCGGCTTTAACGCGGCATGGGAACTGGATTTCTGGGGTAAATTCCGTCGAGGCGTTGAGGCAGCCGACGCCGGTCTGGCGGCGTCAATTGCCAGCTACGACACATTGTTAGTGCTTCTGACGGCGGAGGTCTCCAGCGCCTATGTGGTGATCCGAACCCTGGAACAGCGGCTTGAATATGCAAGAAGCAATGTGGAAATACAGAAAAGGGGGCTCAGAATCGCCGAGGTTCGCTTCGAAGGGGGTGAAACCTCGGAACTGGACGTTCAACAGGCGCGATCGTTATTGCGCAACACACAGTCCACGATTCCGGTACTGGAGATTAGCGTCCGGCAGGCCCAAAACGGTATCTGCGTCCTGCTGGGCATTCCACCCGGCGATCTTTCAGCATACATTAAAGGCCCGGGCCCCATTCCGGGGGCCCCATCGGAAACCGCCGTCGGCATCCCCGCGGATCTGTTGCGCCGTAGGCCCGATATTCGGCTTGCGGAATTCCAGGCGGCCGCCCAGGGGGCGCTCATCGGTGTTGCCGAGGACGACCTTTACCCGCATTTTGCTGTAGGTGGGTCCATCGGGTTTGCCGTGGGCAATAGTAACGGGATTTTCAGTGGCGACAGCCTGGTAGGGTTTTTCACACCTTTTTCCTTCCGCTGGGACATCTTCAACTATGGCCGAATCAAGAACAATGTTCGAGTTCAAGACGCCCGATTTGAGCAGCTTTTGGTGACGTATCAGAACAAGGTGCTCGAAGCCGCCAGGGAAGTTGAAAACGGACTGGTGGGATTTATTCGAACCCAGCAGCAGGAGAAATTTCTTGTTGACGCTGCCCAGTCGGCCGATAGGGCGACACAAATCGCATTGCTGCAATACAAGGAGGGCCTCACCGATTATACCCGTGTTCTGAATACCCAACAACTCCTGGTGGCCCAACAGGACAACCTGGCATCGAGCCGTGGCGATATCATTCGTTACTTAATCGCGGTGTACAAGTCGCTGGGCGGCGGCTGGGAGTCCCGTGTGGGCAAGGACATTATACCGGAGCAGACCCTGGAGACCATGGGCAAAAGAACGGATTGGGGGGATTTGCTGACGCCCATTTCATTACCTGTTGAGCCGGAACAGCTGCCTACCGGGAAGGATGTAGAACTGTTCAATAAGCCGATGTGGTGATTTGGCGGTAATCGTGACAGGATCACCTCGCCTCGCCGTCATGCATCTGATACCGATATCCCCACGGCTACCAGATTAGACAGCCTCTTTATTCTGTAATAGTTGAATAGATTTAAGTACTTCACTCTTCTCAACCAATTGGTTCGTTATGTATTTATGGAGCACCATACTGATCAGTGTCTGATAGGGTATTCCATCGTTTTGGGCCTTTTCTTTGAGCTTCTCAAGATCATATTCAGCGATTCTAAGACTAATGGCTTTATTCTTTTTTGCCCGTTTTATAATAGACTCAACCCGATTCCGTTTATCCCCCGATACGGCAACCAGAGAATCAATACTGTTTTCAATGGCTCTCTCTTCATTGCTTAGGTTGTTCATCTCTTCCTCCATATCTATCATGGAATTTTCGACTTGGAAACGCAGTTTTTAGAACGATCCTTTCTTGTTCATCAATCAAGAATGGAACGACCCATGTGTAGACATTTATTTTCATTATGAAATACATCTGATTGTTCCTTGTTGGGTTTTCAAGGATATCTATGAAATTTCCCTCCAATATCTTTCTGGAAATCTCTTCAAAAGAAATTGACCTGTTCACCTGTAACCAATCATTTTTCTCTTTATCCCAGATGATGTCCATTAAAGTATTCTAACATGTCGTATATACATTGTCAACGTATTGATGTGAAAAACAAAATCAAAGATTTGAACTGATAGATCAACAAGCGTCTTCCAGTAGCTGCTATGTTCTTCCTTGGTCATGGTGTCCCCTCCCTTTGCGGCTGTATGACATTTCAATATGGGAGGACAATTAACACTGCCCGCATGATCCGGAAAAGGTGGGTAGCTCAGACGCTTATTTTTGCATTGACTCTCAGGGGGATTTCCTCTATGGTTTTTCCCCAGCAAAGCAAGCTCTTATCCCTTCACTTTACCCACTATCACTAAGGAGAAAGCATTATGAAAGGTAAACTGGCAATCATTTTATTGATCGTTTTTTTTGCAAGCCCTCTATCAGCTCAAGAACTCACAGGAACCCTTCAACAAATTAAAAAATCCGGTCAAATCAGAATCGGCTATCGTGCATCTCAACCACCCATGTCATTTTTGGGCAAAGACGGCAACCCGACGGGTTATTCTATTGATTTGTGTAAAGATATCGTAGCCGAAGTTGAAACCACAATTGGCGCGGATATAAAGGCTGAATATGTCCCCGTAACAGCTAAAGGGCGATTTGAAGCCCTGCGCGATAACAAAATTGACATATTATGCGGCTCAACCACTAAAACGCTTTCCCGTAGTGAACTTGTTGACTTTACGCAACTGACATTTGTCACCGGCGCTTCATTAATGACCTTAAGAGATGATAAGGCTCGTGATTCTGGCGGTTTTGCCGGAAAGAAAATTGGCGTCGTGAAAGGGACTACAACCGCCGTCGAATTGAAAAAACTAATTCAAGAAACATCAACCGATGCGAAAATCGTCTTATTCAATTCAACAAAAGAAAGTATTGATGCGTTACGCAAGAAGAAAATCGATGCTTTTTCTTCTGACCAGATCGTTCTTATCGGTATAGTTTCAAACGCGCCTAACCCAATGACCTTTGTGATTGATCCCAACGTGTTTTCTTTTGAGCCTTTTGCATTTGCTGTAAGGCGAAATGATTCAGACTTTCGTCTTGTCGCAGATCGCGTAATATCCGATCTTTGCCGATCAAAAAAGATACTTGCAATTTACAAGAAATGGATTGGCGACGTTACCGGAGGCAGGCTGCCCATATTCGATGCAATGGTCCAACTTAATGCAACACCAAAGTGAGAATATTGCAGA
>JAFDFH010000307.1 GCA_019309945.1 Deltaproteobacteria bacterium | reverse complement strand
GTCTTCGAAACTCGACACCTCCAATTCACTGATCGGTACCGTAAAATGCTGCCAGATGCCGGGAAAGTCCATAAAGCGCAGGTCAACGACTTTAGCGCCATTCTCTTTAGCAAACTTCAAAACTTCTTCAGGTGTCATATTATTACCTCCTATGTTTAATTTGATTGTTTCGTATGTTCTAAATCGCTTCTGCTCCCCGTTCGCCGGTACGCACCCGGATGGCTTCTTCTACCGAATAGACAAAGATCTTTCCATCCCCTATTTTGCCGGTATGTGCCGCCTGCTGGATTTTTTCAATAATTTGTTTGCTATTTTCGGATTGGGCAACGATTTCAATTTTGATTTTTGGTATAAAGTCCACAACATACTCGGCACCCCGGTAGATCTCCTTGTGTCCTTTTTGGCGACCATAACCTTTGACTTCTGAAATCGTCATCCCCTGAATTCCGATCTCATTTAACGCTTCTTTGACCTCATCCAACTTAAAGGGCTTGATAATGGCTTCGATTTTTTTCATACTGTTTTATCCTTTCCGCTTTTGGAAGTCTCAGATTTCAGAACCATTTTGGCTCATCAGCCGATCTCAAACGCTCTTTCGCCATGGAGCGAGCTGTCCAGTCCTTCAATCTCATTTTCCGCGTCTACCCTCAGTCCAGCCGTAATTAACTTTGTGACATACACAACCGCAAGGGTTGCGATCGCAGTAAAACCTGCGGTTGCAAGAATTGAAATAATTTGAATAAGAAGTTGTTTGGGATTGCCGTAGATTAACCCCCTGGCCCCTGCCGTAATTGCCGGATTCGCAAAAATACCGGTTGCAAGCGCTCCCCAGATCCCACAAATTCCGTGTATGCCAAAGGCGTCCAAAGAATCATCGTAACCTAATTTTTTCTTCAATACCGCAACGCTATAGTAACCCAGGACGCCGGCAACCAGTCCAATAATCATGGATGCCGGCAAATTGACAAAACCTGCAGCCGGGGTAATGGCGACAAGCCCTGCAACAATTCCGGAAGCAAGTCCCAGGACGGTTGGCTTTTTGACGAAGGTCCACTCGGCAAACATCCATGCAAGGGCCGCCATCGCAGCAGAAGTGTTTGTCACCAAAAATGCGGATGCCGCAACGCCGTCGGCGGCAAGTTGACTGCCGGCATTGAAGCCGAACCACCCAAACCACAATAGGGATGCGCCGAGGGCCGTTAAGGTAACACTCGATGGAAACATGGCCTCTTTTCCGTAGCCGATGCGTTTTCCGACAACCAGTGCAAGTACCAGTCCTGCGACTCCGGCATTGATATGCACAACTGTTCCCCCGGCGAAGTCAAGGGCGCCCATTTTTGCCATCCAGCCACCTCCCCATACCCAGTGGGCAATCGGCGTATAAACAAAAGTCACCCATAGAACGGTGAAAACAATCCATGAAGAAAATTTCATTCGATCCACAATGGACCCGAGAACAAGGGCCACGGTGATTCCGGCAAACGTCATCTGAAAAAGAACGAATATGTAAGTCGGAATTGTTCCGGACAGACTTTCCACACCGATCCCATTCAGGAACAGATGATCCAAGCCCCCGATGATCCCGAAATTATCCGGACCAAAAGCCATCGTATAGCCCCACATCATCCAGATTACACTGGCCAGGCAGTAAGCAACCAACGTCATTGCGAAAGTATTCAGAAGGTTTTTGTACCTGGAGAGTCCACCATAAAAGAGGGCTAGACCGGCAGGGGTCATTATCATGACCAGGGCCGTCGATACGATCATCCATGCCGTATCCCCTCTATTTAGTACATCCCCTCCTGCCAGGACCGACGATGGTATCATTGTTAGGGTTGCCGTTATGAACAGATTTCGTAGCCGCATTATATGCCTCCTTAATAATTATTTCTGTGTTTTTACTGCTAAAAATAATTCTACATTCAAATTACCTTAGAAGCTCACTCGTATTTTTCCAACTGGTTTGGATAGGGGGTAAGCAACGGATATGCCAAACGGTATCAAAATGGATAAAAATTATTTAATTAATTAATTTTACTCTAAAAAAAATTATCATTGATAGGATCAAAAGGAAATTACGGTTTGCAATTTTGTTGCTTGAGCCAATAAATAAAACAGTTTTGTAATTAAATCATTATAAAATTACAAAATTGTTATTAATTAGTGCCTGAATTGATCTAAAGTGCTCAAAGCCCGCTTCATTTTGAACAAAATTATATCAAAAAAACGTGGCTTATACGAATTTCATTAAATTTATTGAATATTCGGGCAGATATGCTATTTGAAAGGTAGGAGTTGTTCCACGCTATGAAAGGCGCTGCATTCCTCTTGCTTGTGTTAATTCTTTCAGAAGCTGTTATTCTTTTGCAGCGAATCAATATCTAATATTGAATACAGAAAGATAAAGGAGGATCATCATGGATATTCAGACACTCACGACGTTCTTCATGTGGTGCACAATCATAAATGGCGGCATCTTCATTCTGTGGACCGTGTTCTTCATGTTCGCCCCTGATTTTGTGTATCGCCTGCAAAGCAAATTGTTCCCCATTCCCCGAGAAACCTACAACGTGGTCATTTACGCGTTCCTCGGGTTGTTTAAAATCGTCTTTCTATTCTTCAATGTCGTTCCTTACCTGGCTCTGCTGATCGTCGGATAATAGGGAGCGTCCCACAAGCCGGATGCAGGCAACGGGTCACAGCCGCGCTTCATCCGCAACATTCAGGGTGTAAAAAAGGAGGTTTAAAAATGCAGGCACGTGCACCACTTATGATAGAACACCGTTTGATCGAGCGAATGATTGTGCAAATCAAACGGATTCTGTCACAAATCGAGAAAGAAGAAAAGGTTGATCCGGTATTCGTCGACATAACGGTTGACTTTATCCGAACATATGCCGACAGGACTCATCATGGAAAAGAGGAGGATATTCTTTTCAGAGATCTTAAAGAAAAGAAGTTGTCCAAAGAAGACCGACGGTTGATGAATGACCTGATCGAAGAGCACATTATAGGGCGAAAAACTACAAAGAAACTTATTGAAGCCAACAGCCGTTATCGAAATGGCGACGAGTCGGCTTTGGCAGAAATCGCATCTAATCTTAGCTCATTGGTAGACTTTTACCCGAAACACATTGAAAAGGAGGACAAGGTCTTTTTCCCTGCTGCCAGAATATATTTTTCTGAGCAGGAAGACCAGGCCATGCTCAATGAGTTTTGGGAATTCGACAGGAAAATGATCCATGAAAAATATATTTTGGTGGTAGAAGAATTTAAAAATCAATGATGAGCCCCAAACAAGCGGCTGCACAGCGATGCGGTAAACCGTGCGCATGAACCGCGCTGTTCGGACGCTCGATAATAATGTCAGTTAAGAGAGCCAGTTTCCGGTTTCACATGTTACGCTTCACCTTCTTGATAACAGTCTCCTTTTGGGCTGCTTGTTCTTTCTGCTCCCCTGCTAAAGCACTACAACCGTCCGTGATTTACCCGGGCGAAAGTTGGCCGAAAGCAAATAGTCCGGAACCGCTGGGATGGTCGTCGGAAAAGCTCGCCACGGCGCAAGCTTATTCGGAGTGGATTGGTTCGGCTGCCGTTATGATCGTTGAGGACGGCATCGTGGTGGACGCCTGGGGTGAGATTGCGCGCAAATATGAAATGCACTCCATGCGGAAACCTTTAATGAGCGCCTTGATCGGTCTTTAATGAGCGCCTTGATCGGTATACACGTCAGCGAAGGCCATATTGACTTGTCTAAAACGATGGAAGAACTGGGGATCGACGATAACGAACCCTCTCTGACAAAGGCGGAGAAACAGGCTACGATCGCCGATCTGATCATGTCCCGCTCAGGCATTTATCACCCGGCGCTGGGCGAGGCTCCCATTATGAAGGCCATGCGGCCCGAACGGCACAGCCACGGGCCCGGCACATTTTATTATTACAACAACTGGGACTTCAACGCGGTTGGGACGATTTTCGAGCAGGAAACCGGAGCGAAAATTTTTGAGGAGTTCAACCGGCGTATTGCCCAACCCCTGCAAATGGAAGATTTCAATGTAGTCGATTGCTGGTATAACACCGGCACCGAATCGAGACACCGTTATTATGGCTTGCGGATGTCCGCCCGCGATCTCGCTCGCTTCG
>JAFDFH010000306.1 GCA_019309945.1 Deltaproteobacteria bacterium | reverse complement strand
CGGTTTATCCGGGTTAGGTGTTTTGAACTTCATTTATAACTTTTCCGATGTACGCGGGTGGGGTTATGTATCTTTCATTAATTGGCATGTCAGGGGTAGGAAAATCGAGTTGGTCTATAAAGCTTGCCGAAATCGGTTTCAGGCATTACTGCTGTGATGATCTGATTAAAATAAAACTTGCTCCAGAGCTAACAGGATCGGATGGTACGATGATGGAGCTAGGGGAATGGATGGGATTTCCATACGAATCTCA
This sequence comes from Deltaproteobacteria bacterium, assembly GCA_019309945.1. Classification (GTDB taxonomy): domain Bacteria; phylum Desulfobacterota; class Desulfobacteria; order Desulfobacterales; family JAFDFH01; genus JAFDFH01. The sequence goes on along the minus strand of JAFDFH010000306.1, from coordinate 4,322 downwards.
GTACAAGGAACGTGAATCACAATACTTGACATATGAAATAGAAGTATTGACCGAAATCCTCGGGATTCTTGAGTCTTGTGGGAAACAGGTTGATGAAAATGTCGTTATCGATACGACCGGGAGTGTTATCTATACCGGGGAAGAAAGCTTAAAACGGCTTCGACGATGTACAACAATCGTTCACTTTTCAACACCACCGGAGGTTCAGGGGCAAATGTTAAAAACCTATTTGGCTAACCAACGCCCCGTGCTATGGAGGGAATTTTTCAACAAAGAGCCCAACGAAACTTTTGAGGATGCTATGGCGCGTTGCTACCCAAGGCTATTGATTTCTCGCGAACGGTTGTACGAGCGATATGCAGGCGTAGCAATAGACTATTACCGTCTTAATCAAGAAGGCTTTGGGGTCTTTGAATTCCTGAAAGATATCCATGCTTAAACCGTTATTTCGCTGAAGGACTGTTTTCAACGACCGACATGCGAGCCTGGGAGCCAAGTTGGTGGAATTCGGCGGCTGGGAAATGCCGTTGCAGTATATGACTGGAATTGTGCAGGAACACTTAGCGACCCGGAAATGGGCCGGACTTTTTGACGTCTCGCATATGGGCCGTTTTGTTATTTATGGCCGCGAAGCGTTATCCTTTCTGCAACATGTTCTTACGAATAACGCCACAGCCTTGAAAGTCGGTGAAAGTCAGTACACCATCATTCCCAATGAAACGGGGGGTGCCATTGATGATGCTTATCTTTACCGATTTATCGAGGATGAATACCTGTTGGTTGTAAATGCCGCTAACCGTGATAAAGATTGGTCTCATTTGCAGTCACACCTCAAAAAGTACAATCAGGTGGAAATGGAGGATCGTACCCATGAACTCGCCATGCTGAGTCTCCAGGGACCGGCTTCAAAGGCTATCCTGCAGGGTCTTATTAATTCGGGTTATCTCCCGGAACCATTAAGAAACTGCCTTAGTATCGCAAATATCAACGGTGCCGTGGTTTCAATCGCAAGAACCGGATACACGGGGGAACCGATCTGTTTCGAGCTTTTTATTACCCGGAAAGATGCTTTAATGATTTGGGATTTGCTCATTGATCGCGGTGCCCGGCCCATCGGTCTGGGAGCCAGGGATACCCTCCGACTGGAGGCGGGACTGCCACTGTACGGACATGAACTGGGTGATGATCCCGAAGGCAGGGAAATTCCTATTTTTGCATCCTATGTGTCGCGTCATGCTTCCAGTTTTTCGCCATTAAAAGGAAATTTTATCGGCCGCCAGGCACTTGCCATGCAATTCGAAGCCTTTAAGAAAATCATAAATGAAGATTTTTCTAACATCGAATACCTTCCACGGATCATCAGGCCGGTGGCCCTGGTCGATAAAGGTCTGGCCCGTGCGGGCTTTAATGTGTATCACGGCGGAAATCATGTGGGATATGTGACCAGCGGCACAATGGTTCCTTACTGGCAAACTGAAGGTGTTGGTATTGCATCCCGTATTACCGACGAAAAGAGGTTGCGAGCAATCTGTTTGGCCCTGCTGAATAGCGATCTCCATGAAGGCGTTGAACTGCAGATAGAAATCAGAGGAAAAATGACCCAAGCCCTTAGCGTGCCGTACCATCTGCGGAGCGAGGCCCCTCCGTTTGCCCGGCCGATCATCTGGGATAAGATTGTTCAGCAAAAACCTGATGTTGAAGATGACGAAACACCTAAAAAAGTTCGATCCCTGCTTGATAAAGCGATGAAGAATACCATCTGGCGTCAGCAGGAATGTATTAATCTTATTCCTTCAGAGCAGAGCATGTCAACAATGACAAAGACACTCTCGATAATGGATCCAGTGGGCCGTTATGCCGAACATCGACAAATCATGGCTTTTAATGATGCGGAGGTTTTCTACTATCAGGGAACGGATTTCATTGCTGAAGTAGAAGCACGGCTGGAAAATGAAGTATGTCGATTTCTGGCATGCGCTGAAGCTGATACGCGTGTCGTCTCCGGCCAGATGGCCAATACCGTGGTATTCGGCGCGATGGTTGATTATCTGAACAGGGCCGACCGGAAAAGTGAACCTAAAAGAATCCGGCACGTTCTAAATAATCATATCAACAAGGGCGGCCATCTGAGCGCTCAACCCATGGGCGCTTTGCGAGACTTTGTGGCCCGGGATCCCAAAACGGAAAAGCCGGCGGTGATAAATTTTCCGGTATTGGCGGAAAACCGTTATAAGATCGATGTTGCGGCCTGTCGAGCTATTCTTGACGAATATCGGCCGGAACTCATCATTTTTGGCAAAAGTATGACCCTTCATCGGGAACCAGTGGCCGAAATAAAGAAAATCGTTGACGAGCTTTCCATCGATTGCGTGATCCTGTATGATGTCGCTCACGTTCTGGGACTGGTAGGGCCCCATTTTCAACAACCCTTTTTAGAAGGCGCCGATATTGTCACCGGTTCGACCCATAAAACCTATTTTGGCACCCAGCGAGGGATTATCGGGTCGGATTACAAAGAAACAAATCCACGTTACGAACTCTGGGAAGCGATTCAACGCAGAGCTTTTCCTGGTAGCGTCAGCAATCACCATCTGGGTACGATGTTGGGTTTGTTGCTTGCCGCTTATGAAATGAACTTTTTTAAGGATGACTACCAGAAGAACGTATTGGCAAATGCCAAGTTCTTTGCACGAGCGCTGAAGGAATGCGGGTTGGATGTTGCCGGAGATCCTGAAATTTCGTATACTCAGACCCACCAGGTGATTCTAAATGTCGGTTACGCCCAGGGACCGCAAATTGCCAGGCGGCTGGAAGAAAATAATATCATTGTAAATTACCAGGCAGGGCCTGAAGAGGAAAGCTTTACCGCTTCCGGATTTTTGCGGATGGGTGTGCAGGAAATGACGCGGTTCGGCATGGGTGCGGAAGATTTTCAGGAACTGGCCCAGTTAATTCATGATGTCGTCATAAAGGAGCGTTTTGTGAAGCAAGAAACTGTTTCGCTCCGAAAAAGATTTCTAGAAATGAAGTATTGTTTTTCTGATAACGATTTCGAAGCTCAGATTCAAAAACTGCATAAACTGATATAGGAGCAACGCCGTCAATCTAAAAAAGACGAAGCGTAGTGATGCATTAATCCCGCCCGGGCGGGTCGCACGCATAACTTTTCCAGTTTATCCAGGTTAGTAAGGGGGAGGTAAATATGCCGACACCAGCATCAAAACTTGCTTTGGAGGACCTGAGGGATCTCGCTACCCTTGAATGGTATGTGATCCCTTTACTTGCAATCGTATTTTATATTTACACAAACGAAATAAAAAAGGCGAGGACGTCAGGCAACTGGGATGCCATTTATGCCGGACTGACGGTTTTCGGGATGGATTTTTTCAATGAGACCTGGAACGGATGGGTCTTTCATTTTAGTCAGCATTCAGCATGCTGGACGGCACCGGGTAAGACGGCATTACAAACGATGGTGGGCTGGAACATTGAAATTATGTTCATGTTCGCCATTTCAGGGATAATCTATTACAACACCCTTTCTGAGGACAAACATGAAAAAATTTTGGGTTTCCCCAATCGATGGTTTTGGGCGATCGCATATTCAGCGTTTTGCGTATTTGTGGAATGCCTGTTGAATATGGGCGGACACCTGGTTTGGGAATATCCATGGTGGAATCGTTCTTTCGGCGGAGTCTGGCTGATATTTTTCTTTGGCTATTTCCATTTTTACGTTGCCGCCATAATCGTTTTGTCCATGAAATCAGCAAAGGCCAAAATTATCACCATCGGAAGCCTGTATAGTGTTACTATTGTGGCTAACATTATCTGCCTGGGATTTCTCGGATGGACCTATTAAATCTCACTTAGCTAAGGTTGATGGCTGCGTTGCAAGCCTTTTCAACGTGCTTACATACAACCCCTTATATGCTGTGCTTTTTGATCGGTTTGCGGCTTGCCCTTGAATCTGATCTAAGGGTTTGAAACCACTTTTAGAAAAGCACCACCTCCTTATACCCTTTGATAAATGATTCCCTCAATGCCTGAAAAATCGAAACCATTAATGACGGGCTTACCCATGCATAGCCAAGTTCGAATAGAAACAAACTCAGCAGATCGAAAAATTATGGTTTTTTGGAATGGCGTGTTTTCTCACTCCGTTAATAAATTTAAACACTTCGGATGAACGGAAATTTCGTTAACTTTAGCCTTACGCGGTACCGAATATTGCCACGCTGCAGACGAGGCTGCCGGCGATGCCGCCGTGGTTATGGGTCAATCCCAGGCGTATATTTCCCTTGAGCTGGCGTTCGGCAGGCTCA
>JAFDFH010000305.1 GCA_019309945.1 Deltaproteobacteria bacterium | reverse complement strand
CTAGGTAGGCCCGCTACGCCATCCGCTAATTTTTTTCAATACGGCCAAAACTTGCCGTTAAGGGCGCCTAACATAGACCCGCGCACGGGATCTAAAATGAGTGTGTCGCTTAGCACAAACAGGGTACAATCAACAATTTATGTTGTTCGGGTCACTGTAAGCCGCCCTAAACGGCTTCAAACAGTTGCCCGCTTTGAAAAAAAATACCGGATGACTCCGCTGGTAGGTTTAACCGTTTAACCATAAGTTTTTGCAAAGTTACCTGAAAGGCTTCTTTTAAATCGGATCAACGCTATCTCCGGTACAACCTGAAAAAAATAAAAACATGCCGAAACGCACCGATATCCATAAAATTCTCATCATAGGCGCAGGCCCGATAATTATCAGCCAGGCCTGTGAGTTTGACTACTCCGGTACACAGGCATGCAAAGCTTTGCAAGAGGAAGGGTATGAGGTCGTTCTGGTCAACAGCAATCCCGCAACCATCATGACCGATCCTGAAATGGCCGATCGTACTTACATCGAGCCTGTAAATCCGGAAACGGTTGCAATGATCATTGCAAGGGAAAGGCCGGACGCACTCCTGCCCACCCTGGGAGGGCAGACAGGACTCAACACGGCCGTGGAAGTCGCCGAGATGGGTGTGCTCGACCAATTCGGCGTTGAAATGATCGGCGCTTCAATCAATTCCATCAAAAAGGCTGAAGACCGAAAGCTTTTCCGCGAGGCCATGGCAAGGATAGGCCTGCGCATTCCCCAAAGCGGTATTGCCGAGGATATGGAAAAAGTTCGGGGAATTGCCGGCGAAATCGGATACCCGATCATTGTCCGTCCCAGTTTCACCCTGGGAGGAACAGGCGGTGGGGTGGCCTATAACCCCGAAGACCTTGAAATTCTGGCCAAAGCCGGATTGAGTGCAAGTCTTATCGGGCAGGTCATGATCGAGGAATCCGTTCTCGGCTGGAAGGAGTATGAATTAGAGGTCATGCGGGATAAAAATGACAATGTCGTCATTATTTGTTCCATTGAAAACATGGATCCCATGGGGATACACACCGGTGACAGCATCACCGTAGCTCCCGCCCAGACACTTAGCGACAAGGAATACCAGGTTATGCGGAATGCATCCATTGCCATCATGAGGGAAATCGGTGTTGCTACCGGAGGATCCAATGTCCAGTTCGCCGTTAATCCAGGAAACGGCGAACTGGTTGTAATTGAAATGAATCCAAGGGTATCCCGTAGTTCAGCCCTGGCGTCCAAGGCGACCGGCTTTCCCATTGCCAAAATAGCGGCCAAACTGGCCGTTGGATACACTCTTGATGAAATTCCAAACGACATCACCGGGGAAACCCTTGCGGCTTTTGAACCGACCCTTGATTATTGTGTGGTGAAGATTCCGCGCTGGACCTTTGAAAAATTTCCTGAAACCTCTGATTATCTGACAACTTCCATGAAATCGGTGGGCGAAACCATGGCCATTGGCAGAACGTTCAAAGAAGCCCTGCAAAAGGGTCTGCGGTCCCTTGAAATCGGTCGATATGGTCTGGGTGGGGATGGCAAGGATTGCCTTGAGAAAGAGGGGCCGGACGGGCTTCCCTGTTTATCCGAAGTCGAACAGAAGCTGGCCGTCCCCAATTCGGAACGGATTTTTTATCTGCGAATTGCATTTTTAAAAGGAATGTCGGTTCAATTCATTTATGAACTAACCGCAATCGATCCGTGGTTTTTGTATCAACTCCAACAGATTGTGGCCCTTGAACAGACGATTACCCAGGGCTCCCCAGGCACATCCCCTGGTCCCGAACCTTGCAGTGATTTGTTGTCCTCTCTTAGCGATCAGCTTCTGGTTCAAGCAAAATCCTGGGGATTTTCAGACCGACAAATCGCTCATATGACCGGCACACATGAGGACCGGGTCAGGGAGCGGCGCAAGGTCATGGGCCTGAGACCCGTATTTAAGCTCGTGGATACCTGTGCGGCCGAATTTAGAGCAGCTACACCCTACTACTATTCAACCTATGAAATGGAAGATGAAGCACGGGTTTCGGATCGCAAGAAAGTGGTGATTTTGGGTGGCGGTCCCAACCGGATCGGCCAGGGCATTGAATTTGATTACTGTTGTGTGCATGCATCATTTGCCCTTCGCGAAGAAGGGGTTGAGAGCATTATGGTAAACAGTAATCCTGAAACGGTCAGTACCGACTATGATACATCCGACAAGCTTTATTTCGAACCCCTGACCAAAGAGGATGTCCTCCATATCGTAGAGGCGGAAAAACCCCTGGGTATTATCGTTCAGTTTGGCGGACAGACGCCACTTAACCTTGCGGTACCCCTTTATGAAGCCGGTGTTCCGATCCTTGGGACACAGCCGGTAAGCATTCAGAGAGCCGAAGATCGTCAGCTTTTCCAGGCCATGTTGAAAAAACTGGGACTTGCCCAGCCTGCCAACGGGACCGCCCTAACGGTTGAGGATGCAGTGGGGGTGGCAGAGGCAATCGGATATCCGGTCATTGTACGGCCTTCTTATGTTCTGGGTGGAAGAGCCATGAAGATCGTGTTTGATCGCAAAGAACTTGAGAATTTTGCCAGACTTGCCATTAGGGCCTCTTCCGGCTATCCGGTACTGATCGATAAATTTCTGGAAGATTCGATAGAAGTCGATGTTGATGCGATTTCTGACGGAAAGACGTCGATAATTGCCGGCATCATGGAGCATATTGAAGAAGCGGGCATCCATTCAGGGGATTCGGCTTGCGTTCTTCCACCCTACAGCATAAGTTCCTCATTACAGGACACCATCATACGGGCAACCAAGGCGATGGCTTCTGAACTGGGTGTTATCGGCTTGATGAATGTGCAATATGCCATAAAAGGGGAGCAGGTATTTGTTCTCGAGGTCAATCCCAGAGCCTCCCGAACAATTCCTTTTGTCAGCAAAGCCACAGGAATACCCTTTGCAAAGCTTGCGACCAAGGTGATGCTGGGGTGCACGCTGGACGATCTCGGACTTATCCGGGAGAAAATTCCTGATCACATTTCAGTAAAAGAAGCGGTGCTTCCTTTTGACCGCTTTCCCGACGTGGATACCCTTTTAGGACCGGAAATGAAATCGACCGGAGAGGTGATGGGGATTGATTTTGAATTCGGGGTTGCCTATGCCAAAGCGCAGCTTGGCGCCGGGCAGAACCTGCCGGTTGGCGGTGTAATTTTTATCAGCGTCAACGACCGTGATAAGCAAGCCATGCTTCCAGTGGCGGCTCAATTTATAGATCTGGGTTTCAAAATTGTGGCAACCCATGGCACTTCTGTATTTTTACAAGATCATGGTATCACGAATAATGTGATCAATAAAGTTTCCAGGGGCCGTCCCCACGTGCTGGATGCGATTAAAAACAGCGAAATTTGCCTGGTCATTAATACAGGCTCCGGAGGGGCAACGCGTCGCGACGGGTACCTGATCCGGCGGTCGGCGTTAAAGTTCAATATTCCTTATGCGACAACGATTGCGGGCGCTCAAGCCATGTGCAAAGGCATCGCGGCCTTAAAGGAGAAAAGACTTGCAGTTAAAACCCTTCAGGAGTACCATTTTTGAAACCTTTGCAAAACGTCCCATTTTGTCCAATCGCTGCGTCAGGCTCAAATTTTAATCCTCGAAATACTCTAAGTATTCCTGCGGTTAAAATTTTCGCCTTCCTTGACCTTGAACAAACTGAAACGTTTTGAAACTGGCTCTCAAAATTGTAATTTTATTTTCTTTTTATATAATGATTAACGTAACTACTCACGTAGTCAGGCTGAAGCTGTTTAGACTGAAGCTTGCATGCCTCTGGCATGGCTGAAGGGGTCAGAAAAGCACGATTGCCGT
>JAFDFH010000304.1 GCA_019309945.1 Deltaproteobacteria bacterium | reverse complement strand
GCACCTGTTCTTCTATTATTTGTTCGATAGAACGTGTTTTAGCTTTCATGTTCCCTCCCTTCTGGTCGTATCCCCAATCATATATAAGCGTGTAATAGAGTTAAGTTGAAGACGAAAAGTAGCAGGAAACTGGTAAAAAATTTTAGACAAGACTTGAAATTTAATTACACATCTTTTACTCTGAAACTAAAGAGCCCGTTTCAAAACGTTTCAGTTTGTTCAAGGTCAAGGAAGGCGATCCGCCTGAGGCGGATTAACCACCCCAGTACGATCTTCCGGACCTACGGGGCAGGCAGGAATACATTGAGTATTTATAGGATTAAAATTTGAGCCTGACACAGAGATTGGGCAAAATAGGACGTTTTGAAATTGGCTCTGATGAAATATTTTAATCTCCACAACCATTCAATCGCCTAAAGAGGTTTAATATGGGACCTACGCTTTACGAACCCGAGGAAATTCAAAAAGCTTCCGGAAAGGTTATTGACACGGCGGATCCTGACACCTCCTTCTTTTTGGGTCCAACATCTGAATCGGATTTGGTTTTTGCCTTTCCTAACAAGCTTGAAGCGCTTTATTTTTTAAAATCATATTTTGAAAATCAACTTAGCAAAGTTGAAAAGATAAAAATTAACTCACAAATTAAAAGCATCCACAAAAACTTATCTGACACCGGTACTCAGGCTATTTCGGAAATTCTTGAAAATAACGAATCCCTTGAAATTTATGCCGAAGGATATTGGGATGATTTTGTGCCGGCCTCTCATCCTTTTTGGGAAGACTGGGTTATAAATTCAGGTGATATTTTCCCGAAAAGTCAACTTTGGAGCGATGATGACGATATAGAATCAATTGATGATATGTCAGAAGCTGAAGATACCGAGAGGCAAAGCTTAATTTTTAGCGAACCTCCGGAAGACGTATTCAACCCAGAATTCGTTGAGGCTTTGTTGAAAATCATCCCCCTTGCCTAAACAAGAAAAACCCGAACATTAATCCCTGATTATACTCATAATCTAATTTAGTGCCCATCCAGAAACGGTCTTTTTGCCCAATCTCTGCGTTATGCTCAAAATTTTATCCTCGGAATATCAACTATATACCTGTGGTAAAATTTTTCGCAGGCCTTGATCTCGAACAAAAATCCTCGTTTCTGGACGGACACTAATTTAGGCGCTTAGCGGCGCGATAGCGACAATTTGTTGTCGATGTTTGAAATCCACGTTTTTTCCACTTGCGCCCGATACTGGATGCTCGCTACCTCAAAATTGAATTTTAGCTTCTTTTTATATAATGCTTAACATCCTTAATTTTAGACACTTTAGCACATTTTAGGCATTTGTAGCTCGGGTTTTTACCGTTACAGTTGCGCCCCAAGGGGCCACTTCTTCCAAGCGCCGAGACGAAGGATACAGTGCACTATTACGCACTGAACGTGATCCCTCATTGGCCAAAAAGCAAGAAAATGCGGTTATTCGGATTCTGATGATTCCACTACCTGACGCGATCCATAGGAAACGGAGAAATCCTTTTCAGATGAGGTAGAGATTATGTCATACATTTGAAGTAACCGGTTTCCCAACGTTCCGGCGAGTTGTTTAAAGAGAATCAGACCGTTCGATGGGTCATCTTCCAGGATTTTCAGGAGCTTTTCATTTTCGATTTTCATCAAAGTGGTCGGTTCAATACACTCTGCTGATGCGGTATAAACATCACGGCCGATAAGACTCGACCAGCCAAATGCTTCACCGGCATGACTGACAGCGTAAACTGTCTGCCCAGTTTCACCGATGCTCAATCTAATCCGTCCCTTAATAAGTGTATAAAAGCTGTCGGCCTGATCTCCTTCTCGAAAAAGGAAATCGCCTTGTTTATGGGATTCTCTAATTGAAATATCCATGATTTGTTTCATGAATTCCTTATCTGTCCCCCAAAAAATATCGGATTGCTTTAAATACATGGCGCCTCCTTTCACTTAAACAACACCACAGACTCGGCAGAGATTGACACCGCGAATCGATGGTTTTACAGTAAAGGATCAAAAGTATTTTACATAATGGAATTGAGACGTTGGTTTCTAAGGCGTGTAAACCGTTTCGGGTGAATACGTTGACGGTTCACACGCCCAAAAACCCGATAATAACATTGACAGATTATCTGGGAATTTTATAACTTCCTAAGACTAAAAATAACATGGAATAATTTTTGCGAACTTTTTCCACATACGTTTACTTGGGAAGCCTACCGAGTTCGATCTGGACTTTTTTTATCGGATTCGGACAATTCCAAACTTGAGCCTGAACGTTATCGTCTTTCCATTTATAGGTTCCGCTAAATTGCAGTGTATCCGGTTTGTCCTGACGTTGCATAACACCGGAAGGTTCCGGCAGGTCCCCCCCAAATTGCAAGGTATAAATAGCCCCGAAAATATTGTGATAAAAGTACCCACAAAAATCACCGCATTTATGAACGCTGAGTTCATGCCATTCCCCAGCTTTCATTCCGACCGTGCAACCCCTTGTTGCATCGATCACCTTGGCCACAACCTTATGGCCGATTTCTGGATGTGATTTTGTCCTTTGAAGGCCCTCCTTTCCTGTTTTCCGGGTTGATTTTGGTTTTTTTCCCTCTGCTGTCGTCCATCTTCAGGAGATCAGCCATACTTATTGAGGCAAGATAGTCGAATATTGCTTTTTCGCTTTTTTCCCAGATTGGGTGCATCACGCAATCCTCAATATGTTTGCACAATTCGTTATTTACCTCACAACGAACGATACTTTTACTCCCCTCGAGTACGGCAACGATTTCACCCAATTTAATTTCATCTGGTGGTTTCGCCAGAACATGACCACCACTAACCCCTCGAACACTTTTTATATAATTAGCCTTCTTCAATGGAATTGTAATTTGCTCAAGGTATTTTTTTGAAATACCTTGGGTTTTAGAAATTTCTGTCAAACTAACCGGCCCCCGTTCGTAATGCCTGGCCAATTCGAGCATCATTCGGGCACCATATCTGCTTCTGGTTGATAGCTTCATTTAAGAAATATCCTATTAAAATCAGTAGGATAAGAAACTTTTTATTTTAACTCTATTATTTTAGTAGTGTATTAAAAGAAAGGAATAAATGCAAGCAAAATCTTAATCTCGGCGTAAACGAATTATTATCCTTAATCAGCCGTCAACTTTATTACTTGAGTTTTGCAGTTAACAAAGTGTAGAATTTCAGAATAAATGAACAGGAAAACGGCAGTATTTTTCAAAATAAATGATCTGAGTGTACATATTCTCAAAATATTTGGAACGATGTAACGATATAAGCAATAAAATATATTCAAATATTGATTGAAAAATAGCTAAAATAATTTGGTTTTGATCCAATGTGAAAATGGCTATAATTCGCTTGACTTGCCATCCGAAGATCATGTTTTGGTAATTTAAGGTATATGACCTAAGTCGTAGATAGGACCTTCCCCATATTTCAATTTGTTGAACCATGTAACATGGAGGTAGTGAAAATGGAAAACCCCTGTGTGACAACCAGTAAACCAATTCATCATTCCATCTCAAAAGCATTATCATTTTCTCCGGTAATTTTAATTTTTCTGTTCATTGCTTTGCTTCCTGGATGTGCAGGTAAAAAAATGTCTGTAGAGGAAGCAAAACAGGTTACTCTTTCAATGAGCGGAAAATCCTTTGTCCCCCCTCCCCGCCGCATTGATGACATATTGACCATACTTGACCAGAAGGGTCAATTCGATCCTACAAGTATCGGCAAGCTCAGAGCTAAAGCCGACAAATCGCCTCCAGAAAATGAAGATAAAAAGACTCTTTCAAGTTTTTATTTCAATAGAGGCAGGGCAGCATCATCCA
>JAFDFH010000303.1 GCA_019309945.1 Deltaproteobacteria bacterium | reverse complement strand
AGAACCGTTTTATCTTACGCTGGGCGATGAGGTTCTGGTTTTTGAGGCCGCCTTAAAATTAAAGCTGCCGGTGATGCTCAAAGGTCCCACCGGGTGCGGTAAAACACGATTTCTGGAATATATGGCATGGCAGTGTGGTCGCCCCCTGGTGACCATCGCCTGTCACGAAGACCTTACGGCTTCTGATCTGGTCGGACGCTATTTGCTGCAGGGAGAGGAAACCGTATGGATGGACGGGCCCTTGAGCCTCGCGGTCAAACATGGGGCGATCTGCTACCTGGACGAGGTTGTCGAAGCCCGCAAAGATACCACCGTGGTCATCCACCCGCTCACGGATGACCGCAGGATTCTTCCCCAGGAAAAAAGAGGGCTGGTTTTGGAAGCCCACCCGAACTTTTTGCTGGTGATTTCCTATAACCCGGGCTACCAGAGCGTGATGAAAGATCTCAAACATTCCACCCGCCAGCGTTTTGTTGCCCTGGAATTCGATTATCCCTCCCCGGATAAAGAGTGCCAGATCGTTATGAAAGAAGGGGGGGTGGATAAAGATACCGCCGAACGCCTGGTCCGTTTGGGCGAGATGGTGCGTAACCTCAAGCAGCACGGGCTCGAGGAAGGCGTCAGCACCCGCTTGCTGGTATATGCAGCCCAATTGATACGCAACGGGCTCCCTCCGCGAATTGCTTCGGAAGCTGCGGTTATCCGGGCCATGTCAGATGATCCGGAAATGCAGGAAGCCATCACCGAAATTGTCACAGGAATTTTTTAATATCCCATGAGCATGCTGACCCATTATAAAGATTCAATTAAAAAGTACCGAAGTGAAAAGCACAAAAGCGCGTTTCAGGAGTTTCTTGACAATAACCCCCATCTCCTTTCTCAGTTGACCACCGCCGGTCGGGAAGCTTTCACCAAAATCTGCTCGACCGTCTCCCATTGGCGACCCTGGAAGGCCAATGAATTTTATATCCAGATTTTTAAATATATAGAGACTGCCGAAAAAAGTCCGATCCGTCATTTAGTGATCAGGGGTGCCATGAGGTTCAGTGTCCTTCACTGGGCCATGGTAAAACCCTATTTCGAATCCGTCCGGTCACTCCCCCTGGATGAGGATTTTATTGAAGAGTGGATCGACCTCGCCTATTTTTTGGGAAAACTGGATGTCGACGTGGCCGTGATATTTCTGGAGCAAACCCCAGTCGCCCTGGAAACGCTGGGACCAGATAACGTATTCCAGTGGGGTGAGCAGGCCCTGGACGCTCTGTGCTCCGGGCACAAAGGATGGAAGGCGGTAAGAGCCTATTTAAAGGCGGCGGTGGTTGACCAGTGCACCACACCGTTATCCCGGTGGAAGTTTTTCTTGGAGCAGGCTGTGCGGATATCGGAAACGTCCACGTTGGCGGCCGAAACATTCATTGAGCAGGGGAACCGGGTTTGTTTGATGCTTAACGACCCGGAAACCATAGAATGGGTGACGGAAGGGCTGGCCGACTATGAAAAGAGAAAGCCCGGAAAAGGTTTGGGCGCCAGGGGACTCAAGGAAGCCGAACGGTCCGAGGGCAGTCGCACAGAAGAAGATCTGATCAATTATTTTAGCGGCACCTCCCTCAAGGCTCTGGAAAAAAGAGACGGAATTGCCTCCGGAGTGGCGCTCAAGGATCGGAGCAACACCCTGGCCCTTATTTGTGAGGCCTATCTGGGGCGCCAGGTGCGGATCCGGTCGAATAGTTCCCTCCTTATGGTCAAGGGTTTTACAGGCGGTGCCGCCACCGACGGCCAAACCATTTATCTACCTGATATGGCACCCAATTTCAGCCTGTTCAAACTCATGGCCCTGCACCAATCCATGCTACAGGATTTTGACATATGGACAGAGGAATGTGGTAAAAAGTCTTTTGATCCAATAAAAATTCATCTTGAGGCCGACCAAAAGCTCCTTGATAAGCTACCCGGTCTTTTGAGTGAAATGAAGGGACTGGGAAACGGGGGTCTCCTGCCATCCTATCCCGGAGGTGTCAAAAAAACATGGCAGGGATCCATGCCATGGTGGGGAGACATCCTCCCGGGACTCGTAAGAGAGACCGCCGCAGCCATTGCAGAGATTAAAGAACGAACCGCCGAGTATACCGAGCTGCCTCCTGAGGTGGTGGAGGGACTGGTAACGAGTATGATGGCTGACGGGGAACGGGATGTCGAGGGTCTCTGGGGCCGGCTGCAGGAAATATTCGATACGATATTTCTATCGCCGGATGCGGAAGAACTGGAGGAGAGTTTTAAAACGTTCTTTTATAAAGAATGGGATCAGGATTTATCCGACTATAAAGTGGACTGGTGCCTGGTGCGACAACGCATCGTCAAGGATGACCCCAATCCTTTTGTGGAGGAGGTCCGGACACGGCTGCACGGCATCATCAACCTGATCAGGCGGCAGTTCACGAGGCTAAAGCCGGAACAATTTCAAAAATTTCGCGCCCAGCCTTTTGGAGATGCCCTGGACATTGATGCGCTGGTACAATCTGTCGTGGATAAGCGTTCGGGGTCATTTCTGAATGAAAACGTTTATATCCGCAGGGACAAGCGCATCAGAGACGTGGCCGTGCTGTTTCTTCTGGATATGAGCCAGTCCACAGAGAACAGAGTCCATGGCCGACGGGTGATCGACATCCAGAAAGAGGCCATGGTTCTGATGGCCGAGGCCCTTGACTCTTTGGGAGATCCATACGCCCTTTATGGATTCACCTCCGAGGGAAGGTTCAGGGTAGACTTTTTCCACATCAAAGACTTTAATGAGCCCTACGGGGAGCAAGTACAGTATCGTCTCGGGAACGTGCAGCCCATGGAGCTCACCCGCATGGGCGCAATTATTCGCCATGCCATTTACAAGTTCGATAACCTTTCGGCGGCTGTTAAACTCTTGATCATCCTTACCGATGGACGCCCCTACGATTATGAATACGGCGGCCTGAACTACGCCATCGCGGACACCAAAAATGCGATACAGGAAGCGCGCAAACATAAAATTCATCCATTTATCATCACATCCGACAAAAAAGGTGCATCTTATCTGCAACGGATTTCCCCCCAGACCCAGAGTATCATTTTACGCAAGGTCGAACTTCTTCCCATCATGTTGCCTGCAATTTATAAACGCCTGACCGTGTGACCGGTTTGAAAAAATTCGTGAATAGCAAAATGGATACCAATAGCGGTCATCAAAGTGAAGGATACCGTAATGCCGTGTTTGATGCGGCTGATGACATCGCCTTTATTACCACCGATCTGGATGGACTTGATGCCCGTATTCTGGATTTCAGTCCCGGCGCCGAGCATATTTTTGGTTACCGGCGTGAGGAAATCATCGGTAAAAAATTCAGCATTCTCTATCAAGCAGAAGGCGACCGCCTAGACCCCAAACTCTTCACTCAGGTGGATCCGAAAAAGCCGGGATTAACCCGGGAAGTGTCTCTGGTCCGGAAATCCGGCGAACAATTTCCGGCCATATTTATCCACTATCCGATTCATGATGAACAGGGCAACCTCTCCGCAACCCTCGGGGTAGCGGTGGATGTCAGCCGGAAAAAGCGGTGGGAGGAGGCGATCAAATTCGCCAATAGCGAACTCCGCCAGCTATTTAACACAGCCGTTGATGGCATGCGCGTGATTGATAAAAATTATAATATGATGCGTGTGAGTGAAACATTTCTGACGCTCTCCAGAACGACCAAAGAAGAAATAAAGGGTAAAAAATGCTACGAGGTATTATGCGGCCCCCTGTGTCATACTGAGCTGTGCCCATTGAGACGGGTCCTTGGGGGTGAAGAACATATTGAATGCGAGATCGAAAAGGAGCGCCGCGACGGAACTAAAATACCGTG
>JAFDFH010000302.1 GCA_019309945.1 Deltaproteobacteria bacterium | reverse complement strand
TATTTTGCCTATGGGATATAATAACGCTTTCTGAACAGTGGAGCAATCCCGCAGAGGACAGACCTCAAAAGAGAATCTTCAATAGGGATATTATCGGGGAAAAATGTTTTCTTATAAAAAAATAAGGTTACGATTAGATGTTCTAAGCTTAAAAATCAGGTAATTAACGACTTCATGCATTAATCAAAAGTTTGAAATGATGAGATTTCTTGTCAATATATTGGCAGATTGATCGTTAAATTTGGTTAGCTATAAACTCGTCCGATGGCTACTTTTAAGACCTGTGATAGCATCCATTCAGGTGAAAATATCAACCGGCCAGAAATCCTTTTATATGTCTGACTTATGGGTAAGCTAAGTTTCTCACAACAGCTTTTGTCATCAAACTTCCAATATTGATGGATTTCAGTTCAAGTATAATTATCCGAGATATGAGTCCGGATCACCCCGTTAACTTCAACACTACCAATATGGTATGTTTCAGTTGCCCAATAGTGCACTTAACGGCTGTCCCCGGCCAGTATCTTTAATGAAAAGTGCGGAATATCTTTTCTATTCTGAACTTTTTTATTTTCGTGTCGAACACAATATGTTGGATGCACAGAAATGCTCCAAAGTTGTGGTTTCTGCTATTTCCAACGCTGGTTAGACCTGAAAACCTGTGTTCATAGATATCAGGGCTCTCAAAATAATCAGAAAAAATAATTCCATTTAATTTGAAATGCAACAATTGGCGCCTCTGATATAACTGCTGGCCTTCATCGCTCATCAAGTATAACATTCAGGAGCTGTTTTTATTTCATCCAACTGACCCGGATCATGACCGTGAATCAGAAAGGCGTTTTCTTCTTCTATCAGCCTATGCAGATCGTGAACGGACTGAATGGCCTGAGTGTTGTCAATATTGTTGCGCGGGACAACAAACTCATAATAATTTTCTCGAAACGGAACACTGTCTCCGCTGAGTATGACAACCCCCTGCTTTTCAAGCTTTACTCGCAAAATTTGGTGGCCCGGGGAATGTCCAGGCATCGGAATAATTTTTAACGTTCCGTCGCCAAAAATATCATGTTCCCCTTCAATAGTCTGGTACGTGAGCTTGTGGTCCCAGTCGGCTTTAAAATATCCCTTCCCCTCATTGTCCGGAGTCTGTGCCCATGCCAATTCCTTCTTCGAAACCAGAAACGTTGATTCCGGAAAGAACTGATTTCCGCCGGCATGATCAAAATGAAGGTGCGAGTTCACAACGTATTTGATATTATCCGGTGCAAGGTCTATTTTTTCTAACTGCTTCAGAATCCCGTCGCTTTCGTCTCCGACGGGCGCAAAGGCTTTCGCCAGACCACCCCAGCGGGAAGCAGCATCTTTAAAAACATCCGGGTGCGGCCCGGTGTCAAAGAGAACATTCCCTTCCGGATGGGTAATCAGAAAAACAGGCATCGGCATATCCACATACCGGTCTTTTTCCGCTTCAGGTAAAAATATTGCTTGACGGCACCGCACGCGACCACAAATCATGGCATACAATCTCATCTCTTTTCACTCCTTATTATCTTCTTTTTTTCATTCAATTGATTTAAGATGGATGCTCATCGGTTTTTTTATGCCAAAAGGGAAATCTTCCGCCGGTTATGCTTCGTATCTCACTTTCCGGCAATCCGACGCCGGCCTGGTCCGCGAACTTTATTTTTCTGGTGATCTCTACCACTCTTTTGGCCATGGTTCGTATTCTGTGCATGCCGGGCGTGTCATCCAAAGCCCCATGCTCCAGATATTCCGGTCTCTGGCCGAAAGCGATCGCACTTACTCTCGCCCAGCCGCGATACACCGGAAGCATAAGATAATTGTGTCCCAGAGCCTCAAGGGTCATCAACGCCATTTCCTCACCGACTCCGAACCAGGAGACCACATACGTTCCCAATACCTTGTCGCGAAGTTCACCGCTTAGAAACGCCATGTAGCGTGCTCGGGATATCAGGTGCATCAGCCAGGGTGCGCTGGTATGGGTCCACACGGGCGATCCCCAGATCAGTCCGTCAGCTTCGGTCATTTTTTTCAGAATCCAGTTAGCGTCATCTTCGTATTTGCATGGTTTTCTGTTCTCGATGCACCACTGGCAGTGCTTGCAAACCATAATCTGCTTGTCTGCCAACGTAATGAATTCGGTGTCCACATGGTCAAAACTACGGGCCGTTTCCAAAGCCTCTTGCATCACTTTGTCACAATTACCACCTTTAATCGAAGTCCCGGATATGCCGACGATTTTTACAGGTATTGCCTCCACGATTCCTCCTCCCGATATGATTTTGACATCTTAAACTTGCGTTACCCTTCTTTCGCGAATCAGAGTCCGGACTTGCCGGAAAAGCTGATAGGCTCATCAACTGTTTATCTGACAAACAAATTGGAAACCGATATCTTCAGATGGCGATATTGACACTGAATGAAGATACTGTCAATCGTGTGTTTTAATAGATTTACTTAGGGCTCACTCAAAAATAACTTCACATTTTAAATGCCGATGCATCCCGCCTGACTGCGTTGCGAAAACTCGCAATATGCCAGATATTACTGCGTTTTCGCGCCTTACCAGCCGGGCGCCTCAACGCTTAAAAATTGTGAATTAATTTCTGAGTGAACCCTTAGTCCTTAAGAGAGGTTTTTCGAGGCATGATGTTATTTATTGACAAATGGACATAGTAATTATAAACGATATTTATCATAATAAATATAGTTTATAATATTAAACATTAAATGTTTTGATGATTGTAATTTTCATTTGCAAAACAATGAGTTGGTTTCCAGTTTTCCGACCTTGGAACATGATTTAACAGAATCATCGAGTCAACCATAAAATAAACAAAATCCGTATTCAATTCGTGCCATTCAAATGACAATCCAACATGTTGCCCCCTGCCCTTATCAGGTGGAAAAACTTCGGGACTCCATGGTTCGCCAGAGCCCGCAGGGAATATCACGGTTCGAGATTTGGGATACAATGCTTTAAAGATTTCGTTAAATCATTGAAGGAAAATTCCTATGGGCATCGAGGATCGAAAAAAGCGGGAAAAAAAGATGCTGGAAGAAATACGGATCCAGCAGATACAAAATGCAGCCAAAGAAATTTTTATAAGAAAAGGATTTAATTCGGCAACCATGGAAGAAATCGCAAAAAAGGCGGAATTGAGCCCTGCCACGATTTATCTGTATTTCAAAAATAAAGATGAGCTTTATGCCTCTTTAAATTTGATAACCCTGGAATACCTGTATACCCAAGTCGAGGCTGTATATGCAAACCGGTCTTTATCGTGCGAAGAAAAAATAATTGGTTTTAAAGACGCATTGTACAGGACCTATCAATACAAACCGGTCATCCTTAAAATTATTTTTCACCTTCAGCTAAACGAAGGGTTGTTATCCCTTAGCCAAGAACTTCTGGATAAGCTTAATGGGGTATCTCAACTGGTCATGGAAATGATTGCCGCTGTTTATAAAGAAGGGGTAGAGAAGGGAATTTTCATTCCGGGCCATAAAAATGCCCACGCGGATATTCTTTGGGCGGTCTTCACCGGCCTTATTTTGTGGGAAGATGCAAAGAAACAACTCAATCCTAAAAAAGATTTTTTGAAATCCACATTAGACAGGGCTTTTGATATTTTTTTAAGAGGAATCAAAGTAATCTGAAGGGGGTGAAACATAACTTCTCAATATGTTCCGGTAGGCCCGCTACGCCATCCGGTAATTTTTTTCAATACGGCCAAAACTTGCCGTTAAGGGCGCCTAACAGTGCCCCGCGCATGGGATCTAAAATGAGTGTGTCGCTTAACACAAACAGGCTACAATCAACAATTTATGCTGTTCGGGGCACTGTAAGCCGCCCTAAACGGCTTCAAACAGTTGCCCGCTTTGAAAAAA
>JAFDFH010000301.1 GCA_019309945.1 Deltaproteobacteria bacterium | reverse complement strand
CTTGATCGACCCATTCTCCGCAGGCTTATGATTGAAGCTCCCGGAACGTACTATCATTCCGTCGTTGTCGGCACCCTTGTTGAAGCCGCAGCATCTGAAATAGGCGCCAATCCTTTGCTTGCCAAAGTTTGTGGATATTACCACGATATCGGCAAGATCAAACAGCCGCTCTATTTTATCGAAAACCAAGCGGATGGGATAAATAAACATGATAAGCTCGAGCCTTCCATGTCCAGCCTGATCCTGATCGCTCACGTAAAAAATGGTATAGAAGTCGCAAAGGAAAATAAACTCGGGCAGGTTATCATTGACACGATACAACAACACCATGGGACAAGTCTAATCAGTTTCTTTTATGAAAAAGCGAAACAACGCAAGGGGGAGGATGCTGTAAAAATCGACAACTTCAGATACCCCGGCCCACGACCCCAAACGAGGGAAGCTGGTCTGGTCATGCTGGCAGATGTGATTGAGGCCGCGTCAAGAACACTCGAAAACCCGACCCCGGCCAAGATTCAGGGGCTTGTGCAAAATCTTATCAATAAGGTTTTCTCAGACAGCCAACTCGACAATTGCGAGCTAACCTTAAAAGACCTGCATAAAATCGCAAAAAGTTTCAACACTATTTTAAATGGAATATACCATCACCGCATTGAATATTCCGATAATCTCGCCTTGATCAATGGAAAGGGAAAAGATGGAAGTCCTGATAGACAACCGCCAAAACAAACACAAAATTCCATTGAAGAAAGTTCGGCAGCAGGCAAAAGCCATCTTAAGCGCCTTGGACAATCCTAATGGAGAACTTTCCATCCTTATCGTTGATGACCCACAGATCGCGGCACTCAATAAAGAATATCTTAAACGCGAAGGCCCTACAAATGTAATTGCCTTTCCCATGCACGAAGGCAATTTTTCGGATATCAGCCCTCAACTTCTGGGGGACGTGGTGATTTCGATAGAAACGGCCTACCAGGAAGGAAAAATGACGGGGATAACCACTGAAGAACGTCTCACGCAACTGCTAGTGCATGGTATTCTTCATCTGTTGGGTTATGATCATGAAAGAACAGAGGAGGAAACGCTTCGTATGGAAATAAAAAGTAAAGCGCTTTTGAAATTGATTCAACAAATGGAGCTTCGATGATGGCCAAACTATATTTGAATGTTGATTCTGTCATAACTTTAAGGTCGACCCGAAAAACGTCTTACCCGGATCCGGTGGCAGTAGCGATATTGGCCGAATTGGCCGGTGCCGACGGTATTGTGATTCACTTGCCAAGCGATAGACACCATATTCAGGATCGAGATGCCAGAATCTTGAGATATGTCGTCCAAACCACGCTCACGCTGAAAATGGGATGCACCCCTGAAACGGCGGGAGTTGCCCTCCATATCAAACCTGATCTTGTAACCCTGGCTCCTGAAAAACGGGAAGAATTTACAACCGAGGGGGGGCTGGATCTTATTGTACACAAAAGCACGGTGTCTGACGCCATTCGCCCATTGCAGGACGGCGGCATCTTCGTCAGTATTCTCATCGACCCGGATCCGGGGCAGCTCAAGGTGGCGCATCAATTAAACGCCGACATGGTTGACATTCATACCGGAACATACTGTGAAGCAACGACATCCATTAGGAGAACCCAAGCCTTTTCTAAAATCGTGGATACGGTTAAACTCGCCCACAAACTTAAAATGGGTGTGAATGTTGGTCACGGGTTATGCTATAATACGATAAAGGCCTTTAAGGGACTGCCTGAAATTGATGCGTTTTGCATTGGTCACAGCATCATTTCAAGAGCCGTACTTGTTGGGATGGAAAAGGCTGTTAAAGAGATGTCGGCCCTTATTAAGGAACTAACGTAAACCCAAATTCCGAAGTACGATACATGGGGTGTAAATCAAGACTGTTAGGAAAAAGCGTATTTTAAAGCCATGTTTGATGCAATAATCAGATATTTCCGCCAAAGTACGGCAATCGTGATTTTCTGACCCCTTCAGCCTTCAGTCTAAACAGCTTCAGCCTGACTACGTGAGTAGTTACAATAAATCTATATCGTCGGAGTAGAATATGTACCTTGTGACGGCCAGCGAAATGCGCAAGATGGATCATTTGACCATTGATTCGTTTGGTATTCCCGGCATAGTTTTAATGGAAAATGCGGGTCGGGGTGCTACGCAGATACTGTTCGATAAATTCCATGACCTGACCCAAAAAAAGGTCGCTGTGGTCGCCGGACGGGGAAACAACGGTGGGGACGGTTTCGTGATTGCCCGCTATCTCGCTCAGAAAGGCATAGATGTCACCGTATATCTTTTAGCACAAAGCGAAAATATAAAGGGTGATGCGGCGGCCAACCTCAAACTTTTAGCACCGCTAGCTATTCCTGTCATTGAAATGCCGAATCAAAATGCCTTTTCAGCGAATAAAACCGCTTTAGTTCATCAGAACGTCTGGGTGGATGCTATACTCGGAACCGGCCTGAAATCTGAAGTGAAAGACTATTTCAGGTCCGTCATAGACTTCATGAACCAGTCGGACAAACCCATTTTTGCAGTGGATATTCCCTCAGGCCTGGATTCAGATACGGGGCAGCCGTGCGGTACGTGCATCTGTGCGCAGGCTACGGCGACCTTTGCCTTTGCAAAAACAGGCCATATGCTCTTTCCAGGGGCCATGCTTACCGGAACACTTGAGATCGTTGATATCGGGATACCCCCCCATATTGTGGAAGAAGTGAGGCCTTGGCAGTATCTTTTGACAACGGACAGGGTTCGCACCTATTTTGAACCGAGACCCCCTGATGCCCACAAAGGCAATAGCGGCCATCTTTTGGTACTAGCAGGATCTCCAGGCAAAACCGGTGCCGCTGCAATGACGGCATTGTCAGCCATGCGGATGGGCGTCGGACTTGTTACCCTCGGGATACCCCAAAGCTTAAACCCTGTCCTGGAAGCCCAGGTCCTCGAAGTCATGACATGCCCACTCCCTGAATCCGTGAATGGCATGCTTGACGAATCCTCCTTGGATGTAATTAGGGAGCTTCTTCCCGGCAAAAAGTGCCTTGCCATTGGACCCGGCATTGGAACAACGGCCGATACCAAAAATCTTGTTCACCGAATGATTCAAGAATGTACCATACCAATGGTCATGGATGCAGATGGTTTAAACTGTCTTGCCGGTAATACCAGGCTACTCAAAGACATCAAAGCGCCTGCCGTTTTGACTCCACATCCCGGAGAAATGGCAAGGCTTACCGATACGACTCCCGACCAGATACAAAAAGACAGGATATCCTGTACCCGTGATCTCGCAGAAAAATTCAATGTTCATGTGGTTTTAAAAGGTGCAAGGACCGTCATTGCACATCCGGACGGCAGGGTTTTCGTTAACCCCACCGGTAATCCCGGAATGGCTTCCGGCGGTATGGGGGATGTCTTAACCGGAATGATAGCAGGCCTGATTACCCAGGGCTTCTCTGTTGAATCCGCCACCCATGCGGGCGTATTTCTGCATGGCGCTGCGGCTGATGCCTTGGAAAAAACCAAAGGACCTTTTGGTTTTCTTGCATCAGACCTTATGACGGCCATACCCGAACAGATCAAGGAATTGATGTTTGACGTTTGATACTGGAAACCTGTTTCAAGTTACAACCCATTCCCCTGAAGAAACACGGACCTTGGGGCAAAAGATAGGTTCTTGCATCGAGATCGGTACCGTTATTGCTTTAACAGGTGATCTTGGGAGCGGAAAGACTGTTTTTGTCCAGGGGCTTGCCAGTGGTCTTGAGATTCCAAAAGAATACTATATAACCAGCCCGACGTATACCTTGATCAACGAGTATCCGGGCCGAGTAGCATTGTTTCATGTTGATCTTTATCGTATTAACAACCCGGATGATTTAAAAGAAACCGGTTTT
>JAFDFH010000300.1 GCA_019309945.1 Deltaproteobacteria bacterium | reverse complement strand
CATGTCTTTTGCCCATCCATCCGAGTTTTCGGCGGAACGGGCCAATCTGTTAAGCTTTCAGAGCATGGCTGCCAATTCCATCAAACCCATCGTGTGCACGGCAGCCAGCCGCAGGGAATTGAGCGAAATGTGGGAAATCGGCCGGATCCTGCGAAACGGTAAAAATGAACTGTGCTCAAAGCCTTATGCCATCTATTACGGGGAACCAGTGAGTCCCTTGAAGTTCCCCATCGAGAGCCTTGACAAGCTTTTGTTCTGCGCGGAGAAATTCATGCCGATTATCTATACACCAGCACCGATGGCTGGATCTACAGCCCCCATGACCATCGCCGGGCAAGTGGCCCAGGGTTTGTCGGAATGCTTATGTGGTCTGGTTATCCACCAGCAGAAAGCAAAGGGGGCCCCCTTCATCATGGGGGCGGGACCGGCCGTGTTGGACATGATTACCGGCCAGTGCTGCTACAACGCACCGGAATTTCTTCTTGCTTATCTGGCTGTTATTGAAATGGCCCATTATTATGACCTTCCAAACTGGGGTTACGCCGGCACCAGTGACTCGCAGATCCCGGATGAGCAGGCCGTCTTCGAAGCCGGACTGCTGACATATTTATCAGCCATGGCCGGATCCAACTTGAATCATGATGTGGGATATTTGGACTTTGGTCGCACCGGGAGCCTTGAAATGATCGTCATGCTGAACGAAATCATTGATCAGGCGCGTCGGCTTTGCCGGGGAATCCCGGTGAATGATGACATGCTGGCGATTGATATCATCCGGGAGGTGGGTGCGAACGGTAATTTTCTCATCCATCCACATACGCTCAAACATGTGCGGTCGACCCAATGGCGGCCCAAGTTGATCAGCCGCATGGGGTTCGACCAGTGGCAATCAACAGGTAGCACAAGTTTATTGGGGCGAGCCCAAAAAAAGCTTCAACAGATCTTGGAAGAGCATCAACCGTTTCCGATTCCTGAGGATCAAGCGCAGGAAATCCAAAAGCGGGTAGATCAATTTATATGATAGTTTACTATATTTTTGCCCCTGGTTGCATTATCCCCTAACCAGCTCCCTTTCACCCTTCTGTCTAATTGCGGTCAAAGCCGCTAATGTTTTGTCTGGGAGCGAAGGTGCCTCATAATTTTCCACGATATCCTGGAGCTTTTCCTGAATCCGGCCGGCCATATCTTTGGAGCCTTGACTTTGCCAATCCTCACAGGCCGATCGTGTCATCAGACCTGGCATCCAGAGCTCGCTTTTAAAATGATCATAAGTATGATCCTGATCAAGAAAATGCCCGCCAGGGCCGATATTTTCGATCAGCTCACGGGCCAATGTCTCCGTGTTGACCTCTATTCCGCGTATAAAGCGTTTGGCCATCCCAATGTTTTCGTCCCCCAAAATTAATTGAGCGGTGGAACAGACCATGCCATTGTCCATATATCCTACGTCATGGATCAGATTCAGACCGGCCAACCCCTGGGCCAGGATAGAAAACGCGGATTCAGAGCCCGCCTGGGCATCCAGCACCTTAGCGTCGGTTGATCCGGCCAGTCCCCAGCTGGGAAGCCCGAAGGATTGTGCCACCTCGGCCTGGGCCGCAAGGGCGAGACTCATTTCCGGGGCGGCGATCGACAGGAGGCCGGCGGTCATATCAAAAAGGCCAAAATTACAGCCCAGACTGCAGGGGCACCCGGGCTTGCGCAGCTGTGCCAGGACCAGGCACATCAGAGCTTCAGCCGTACCTTGCGCAATAGCACCGGCCAGAGTTACAGGGCCCGTAGCGCCGAACTGAATCGTCGGACCCTGTATTTGAGGCAAAGATAAATCCGCGCAGACGAACAGGCGATCGATTACATCTGCCGGAAAGACGAGGGGTGAGATCGGCTCGGGATAAAAAATGACAAAAGGCCTTTGCCGAAGGTTCTCAATTCCACCAGCGACTTCCGCTGCCATCTCATAAACAAGCTCAACACCGCCGGGAGTATATCCTAAAAATACAATGGGCTTGGTGGTATTGGTCACGACGGCCTCGAATTCATATAATTCGGCGACCGTGGGAGGCACATCCTGCACGGATCCCATGGGCATGACCCAGTCGATGTTGTTCAGAGCGTCGGCCACCTTGGCGCCAATGGCAATATCGGTTACGCGGGTGGGATGAATTTCGCCGGTTAATGCATCTTTGGTTCGAGGACTGGCGGTGGAAGTGCCGTAGTAGCTTTTGCGACCCTCTACTTCCATGGCCCGTTTACCTTCGCGATTATAGATTGTCCAGCCTTTGGGCACAGTGTCAAGACACGCGGTTACAACGTGTTCGGGGACTTTAACGCGCTCACCGCGGACCCAAGCTCCTGCATGCTTGAGCATTTTACGGGCGCCTTCATGTAACACGTTGAAGCCCACTTTGGACATCACTTCGAAAGCAGTCCTCCTGATTTCTACTATCTGGTCATCGGTTAGAACCCGAAACGAGACCGACCTTTTTTCAATTGAACCCGTCTGAATCATGATTCCTCCTTGACGTTAACCTTGAACCTTTGAGCCCGCAAACGGATATCTTGACATATACTTCTTTGTTTACTACATTTTCAATATAAAAAAAGTTTGCATCATTTCCGAACATCATTTCCATACATAAATCCGCACAAGGATATCCAGATTAAAATTCTCGTAGGGTATGACGGATCCAACGGGGCTAAAAATGCTTTGAAACTTGCCCAAAAGCTTGCGAATGCATTCAACGCCATCATTTGTATTGTATGCAGAAAGAGGATATTGGAATGACTCAAGGCGAAATGGAATATTTCAGAACGCCGTTCAATATCGAGGATATTCCCTGCGAAACACACGTGGTAGTAAATTACCTGACACTCGGGGAAGATCTGGTTCGATTTGCGGCTGACAATAGCATCGATGGCATTTTTATAGGAATTAAGAAAAGGTCCAAAGTTGGAAAATTGGCATTCGGTTCCACCGCCCAATATGTCATCCTGGAAGCGCCCTGCCCGGTTGTTGCTGTCAAATGAAGGCGGAAAACAACATCATTGCGCTTATCATCGCAATTCGCAATTTTCTTGAAGGCCTCAACGACATTCATCTGAAACCATTTTTGGCAGACTGGCCCTCGGCGAATTATATGACGCGTTCTGTTTTACCGCACTGTCTTCCCGTTCTTTCCTGGATGCCTGCGGCTGTCAAGGCCGCCGGCAAGAAAACCGAGGTTATTGTTAAAGTGCTTGCGTCCCTGGCGAATCATATCGCATGGGGTCAAACATATTCAGCACAGGATTTCGGCGCTGGATTTCTTGAGAAGTATGGATGGACGGAGTTCATCGGCCTGCGTGGGCCAATCGCCAGTAACCGTATGGCCTGCGGGTTTTTATTTTTAGGACCTCAGATCGAATATCCGCGGCACAGTCATGAGGCCGAAGAAGTCTACGTGCCCTTAACCGGACAGACGCTCTGGCAGCGGAGCAATCAAGATTGGGCCTATCGCGCTCCTGGCCTACCCATATATCATGCCTCCAGGGTGCCACATGCAATGCGAACTGAAACCGTGCCGCTGCTTGCGCTCTATCTCTGGCGCGGGGGTAACCTGGTCCAGAAATCACTTATTGAATAAATCCCCCGAAGGGTAAACTACATAGCAAAAAACCGGCCCCATCATTTGACTTCACTATGTTGGATATTCAGTATAGAGTGCTTTCTCTTAAATATTGGGTATAATAATAAACCATTAACTATTCCTTGCACGTTGTTTAAGCAACATTGGGGTAAAGATGGGTTGAGAAGTTTCGTTTTTACTTTTTGAGGCAGAGATGTGTTAACGGATTAAAAACCTCCGCCCATGTTTAACGCCGTAAACGGCTAAACGTTCGTGGTCACTTTGACTGCTGCGCGTGGATCCGTTCGGATACATCCGG
>JAFDFH010000299.1 GCA_019309945.1 Deltaproteobacteria bacterium | reverse complement strand
AATGTTTTGGATTTATTGAGCAGGAAGACGGACCGGATGTATTTGTGCATCATAGCGCAATCAATTCGACCGGTTTTAAGTCCCTGAAAGAAGGTGACAAGGTCACCTTTGACCTAGAACAGGGACAAAAGGGCCCTGCTGCTGCGAATGTCACTGTAGCTTGACATCTTATTTCTGATTAAAAAGGGCATCCCTTCGATATTAGATCGGATGTCCTTTTATTTTGTTTGATTTTATACCTGCACGATTGACTACCAGAAGCTCACGGCTATCATCTTACACCATTACCGTCATTGATATTTTGAAAACTATCAGAATTATTCTGAAATTTTTCAGGTGAACCGCAAGACTGTATTTTCCGACAAGCTATTACTCCGGCAGTTAAATACCCCACGGTTGTCATTCCCGCGAAGAGCCTGTCCCCGCGAAAGCGTGGGACGGGAATCCAAAAGGTACTGGATGCCGGATCAAGTCCGGTATGACGGGGTGTAGGTATTTAGTCGCCGGGTTAATATATGCAGTTCATATATCAAGATACAGTTTTAATCTTTGAAAAATTCAGAAAGCATAACCTATAGAGGAGAAAGGATTGATGAAGAATGAACCTTTTGAAGTTGTGAAGGAATCCCGCGGACTCCGTATTATCTTTGGTGATTCAGCAACCAAAGTCACCGAAGCTAATAAAAATGATATCATTGTTAACGGGTCACACTGTGGTGCCAATATCGCAACCGGCTGCATACTCCCAAGTGGTGCCCGAGGGATGATTGGAAATGACGCCGGCATTGGCCTGAAGAATGCGGGAATAGCCAGCCTGAAAATTCTTGAGGAGCACGGTGTTTCAGCCGCAGCCGTAGCGGCCATGTCTGCTGAAGTCGGCAGTGGACAGTCCACCTATTACGAAGGTGTCATATCGACAGTTAACGAAGTAGCCGCGAAGATGGGTGTTACGACGGGCATGACTGCCAAAGAAGCCGCTGAAAAAATGCTTGATGGGATTTTAGAAGGGGAGGAGTAATATTATGTTTGGTTTACATCTGCTAGGAAAAATATGACCCGGATTCTAACTTAACAAGTGGTAAAAAACTGGGGGGCAGGTCACTTGTCAAAATACTTATCAAGGTAACAATAGGGAGGCGAGACATGAGAGTCGGCAGCGGCGATTTTATCTATGAGGTCATTCACGATTGGGGTCAATTACCAGCAGGTTGGTCGTTAGGAAGCGTGCCAAACGGGGCTTGCGATTCGCAGGGCAGAGTTTATGTGTTTGGTAGAGGCGAGCATCCTGTGCTTGTCTTTGATCCAGACGGGCATTTTCTCAGCTCCTGGGGTGAGGGTGTGTTTAGTCGTCCACATGGTATCCTGATCACGCCGGATGATATTGTTTACTGCACAGACGACAAGGATCACACAGTCCGGAAGTGCACGCTAGACGGCAAGGTGCTGATGACTTTGGGAACGAAGGACCAGCCTTCCGATACCGGCTACGACGGGAAAGACTGGCGTACGATAAAGAGAAGCGGCCCCCCATTTAACAGGCCAACCAACCTCGCCCTTTCGCCCAAGGGCGATATGTACGTGAGTGATGGCTACGGCAACGCGTGTGTCCATAAGTTCTCACCGGATGGAAAGCTGCTTTTCTCCTGGGGAGAACTGGGCGATGGCCCCGGACAGTTCGCCATCGTCCATTCCGTTCGAACGGACAAAAAAGGTACCGTCTATATCGCTGATAGGGAGAACTCTCGCATCCAGGTGTTCACTCCGGAGGGCAAATTTATCACGCAGTGGACGAACATGCATAAGCCCCAGGGATTCTATATGGGCCCAGATGGTTTGCTCTATACTACCGAAAAGCCGGTGAAGCGACCCGACGGAAAGGCGCCGGGATTCTTTCCGCCCCGGGTGAGCATTTGGAATACTGACGGAAAGCTCTTGGCCCGTTGGGGTGGGGAAGATCTCACGAAACCGGGTAACTTTTTCGCGCCGCACGGTATCTGGGGTGATGCCCGCGGAGATCTCTATATTGGTGAGTTATCAATCGACGGGTTGCGAGGCGACGCCCCCGCGGGCTACCCGCTCGTGCACAAACTGGTGCGGGTAAAATAGGGCCACGGGAGGTTGCAATCATAATTTTGCATTTCTGGTAGAACCTGGTGCGCGTTTTGAAATAATTTTTCAAATTAAAGCAAATAGATAATTCAGGTTTTAACAACGTGTTTAAATGTTACATAGCGCTTTTAAAAAAATACGCTTATATCTGATTCTGTTCTTTTTTTTTTTTTTTTTGGCATAAACAGGAACCCTGGAGTTGCGGATCTTTGCAGATAAACTTTCATTGCAGGCCGATCAGGTTCCGCTACAGGACGTATTAAAGAATCTTTCCGATCACGGAATCAGAGTCCGCATCGATCCGCTTATCAACCCGCTCGTGTCAGCGTCTTTTAAAAATCGAAAAGTGCAGGAAGGGCTGAGGTCGATTTTAAAATCGCTCAACCATGTGTTGCTCTGGGAATCTATTCCGGGTCCTGAGGGTGCTCTTCCCCTGCTGGTTGAAATTCAGATATTTCGATCCGGCAAAAAAGAAAAGATGCAGCCGCTCGAGCAGGGTTCCATACTGTCCCTTGACACGGATTCGAAGGACGGTTCGTTCTTTGTGAAAAATGAACTTCTCGTAAAGCTTAAGGCTGGCTTTGGTTTGGCAGAATTTCAAAAGTTTCTCACCCAAATCGGAGGCAGGGTGAACGATTATTATGCGGCCACAAGGGTTTACAGAATCCGTCTCCCAGACGATACCGATGTCACTGCGCTGGTGGAACGCATATTAAAACATCCCGGAATCGCCGGCGCCGAGCCCAACTATGCCTATCCCGTATTCAAACCTTACCAGAATTCGCTTCCCCCGGATGTTTCGAAATTTCCCCAAGTTTCAGGCTCACAGGGCACGGTCCCGGTTGCCATTATCGACACCGGTCTTATGGCGGGTACAGGCTTGGAACGACTTATTCTGGCAACGCTGGACACACTTCAACCCGGAAACCCAATTTCAGATATTCAGGGACATGGCACCCAGATGGCATTAATTGCGTCGGGGGTGGTGAAGCCTTTCGGAATTACGGATGACTCGACGCACCATGCCGCTCTCATCCCGATCCGAGCTTTTGATGACAACGGTTTTACATCCGGATTTTGGCTGATGCAGGGAATCGAATTCGCGATCCGAAACGGCGCCCGGGTTTTGAGCCTGAGTTGGGGGGCTGAGACCCGCAGCGGATTTCTAGAAGGCGCATTCACCGATGCCGCGTCCAGAGGGCTCATCATTGTGGCGTCGGCCGGGAACGAACCTACCGGAAGGCCTGTTTACCCTGCGGCCTATCCATCGGTCATCGGCGTTGGCGCCCTTGGACCGGACGGAAAAATCTGGAAGCAGTCCAACTTCGGCAGTTTTGTGTCACTGTACGCTCCCGGATTTGCCTCTCTGCCGGTGGGGTACAAGGGAGAGCCCGGCAGCTACGCCGGCACCTCCATCGCCGCCGCATTTGCTGCCAACCGGATCGCTGAATACGTATCCAAACATCCCGATGCCGGCATACAGGAAATCTTTAATACACTTCGGTCAAAAACAGAGCCTTAGCAGGCTGTTAAAAACCACTCGTTTTGAAACGCCTGATTTTTATGTGACCATCATTCTGATTTTATTTATTGACCTTAATCCTCCTGACACCTGAAACCTTTCAATTTGTTTGACAGCCTTTGGTGACCCGTGTAATTATTAGATGTTTATTCCTCATATAAATATTAGGTTCTGCCCTATGAAGGCTATATCCAATCCGCTCTTATTCCTCACGTTGGCACTCGCTCTGTCCGTTCCTTTACCCCCCCACGCTGTTAGTGCGGAAACCGTCCGCCAACCGGCCTGGGCCGGCCT
>JAFDFH010000298.1 GCA_019309945.1 Deltaproteobacteria bacterium | reverse complement strand
GCTTTCTGCTATGTCTTTTTTTAGTGTACCCAATTCACTTTTTTCAATTAAATCTAAATCCCCTGCTAATAATATCTGCGTTTCCAGTTCACAAACAGAACCATAAGATATGTAAAGCATCCTTATGTAATCCATGGTTGTCTTTCTTCCATATCCTTCTGCTATATTTGAAGGAATAGACACAACCGATCTTCTTATCTGTGAAGTTAGACCGTATCTTTCTTCCTTTGGGAATTTTGCTGTTATTCTGTATATCTCTAAACAGAGTTCGTATGACTTTTGCCAGACTTTCAACTCTTTATAATTCTTTAGCATTTTTATCCGTCTGTTCTGTGGCGGATCACTCGAACCCTTGAATCCTTGACCCCTTGTACCCTCTGGGACCACACCTGCTCAATTGATGATAACCACATATTTTGCCTTAATTAACTACAACTAATCGGGAGATGATCCAAAATTACTTCGAGTCGGGCGTAATTCACGGCTGTTTGTTTACGGCGGCCATTCATTCCTTATCACCGGGATTTGAAGATCAGGTGTCAGTGTTCAGGTGTCAGGGCACATGTAGGTTTCAGGTTTCAGTGTTCAGTGTTCAGGAATCAGATCACTTTTTGTATTTCCTGAAACCTCTATCCCTCCTGAAACCTGACACCCGACACCTGAAACCCAGAACAACTGTCCTGAAACCTGACGTGAAACCTGGATAATTTAAGCTAAATCACCTACAGTCTTGATTTACACCCTAAGACAATCTAGTTCAGATCGAAAATGAACTAGGCGCGTGTAAATTAATTTATCCCTTGACTTTTAGGCCTCGTGTAATTACAATGTATATACCATTTCTTTGAGGAGGTACCTAATGGTGAGAGCAAGAGTTATAAAGATCGGTAATTCGCAGGGAATCCGGATTCCCAAACCCTTACTTAAGCAAACCGGGATTATGGATGAGGTTGAGCTTGAGGTGGATAAAAATCAAATCATTATTCGCCCTATTTCAAATCCAAGAGCAGGTTGGGATGATTCTTTCATTGCAATGGCGGAAAAGAATGATGATGTGCTACTAAATGGAGAAGAAAATATTTCACATTCCTGGGATGAAGAAGAATGGCAATGGTAGTTAATCGATTCGATGTATATTTGGTTAATCTTGATCCTACAGTGGGTTCTGAAATTACAAAAACGAGACCTTGTTTAATTATTTCCCCCAACGAAATAAATCGACATATCCGAACTGTCATCGTTGCCCCAATGACGACTGCCGGAAAGGATTATCCGACTCGCGTACCCTGTACTTTTAAGCGAAAAATGGGGCAGATTGTTTTAGATCAGATACGGACGATAGATAAAGCTCGGCTTATAAAAAAACATGGTATTATCGACCCGGACACCCAGTCAGAGGTTATTTCAATATTGCAGCGGCTCTTTGCCTTTTAGGTTGAAATATACCCCTCTCCCCCTCACCTCGTCACCACCAGTCCCCCCTTCTTCGGCGTCTATCGCCGCATGAGGATACCCAGGGCGACGGCTTTTTCACCCGCCTGCCGGCGGTTGTTGACGTTGAGCTTCCCATAGATGTTACTCAGGTGTTTTTTTACAGTTCCAGTTGAAATGAACAGTTTGGCGGCAATCTCTTTGGTGCTCAGCCGCTGGGTCACCAAATCCAGGACTTCGAGCTCGCGATTCGTCAGGGGCTCGACCAGGGGCTGGGAACTGGAGAGACTCGGAGAGGGGGAGACTAGGAGACTGGGAGAGAGGGGGATGGGGTGACGGGGAGACTGACTTTCATGGTCGGTCGCAACCGGCACCGCTCTGTGAGCATCATCTCTGAAAGCGGCCAGGATCCGCCCGATATAATCCACGGCAACGTTTTGCTTGACCAACCGTTTGAGCAGATCGGCCATTTGGGGCCCCAGATCCACGAAAAGGCGTATGAAACCGCCCGGTTCTGACAGAGCAAGCGCTTGGGGCAATTTCTCCAATGCAGCCAAGTCCTCGTGCCGGGCATCATGGAGCAGCGCTTGGAGGGCCAACGCATCAATTCGGAAATGGTTGTTGTGGATCGATTCGAGATAATCGTGTAACTGGTCGAGCAGATCAGCAGCTTGGCGTTAGCTGCCCGTCGTATTCTGAGCCATCTATATTTTGACCGCTGTCAGTTGCGGCATATAAAAGCGGAATGGCGGCACGAAGGGTTTGGCATGGTATTTTTCCAGCCATCGGGAGGCCATGGGAAAGTGCCCCTGGCGGAACGCCAGTTCCGCCTCGAAGGCCCGGGCGACCTGCAGCATGTTTGCATTGTTGGTTTCGATTGAATCGCGCACAACGGTCCTGACGATCTCTCTGGCCGGGCCGGGTTTTCCCTGAGCCTGATACGTGAGGGCGAGCGCAAAGGAGCCGTGCGCAAAGTTCATCGGACCATCGTAGTGGATCTTAACGAGCTTGGCCAGATTATCTTCAGCGTATTGTAGTTCGTTTCGGTGATAATGGGTTATTCCTTGGTAAATTAACCCGAAAGAGACCATAACGGGCGATGGGTGCTCCTTTATAATATCCAGTATGGCCTCGGCGGTCTGCCGTAAAGCGATCAAGTTCGCGTCCACCCAATATATAAAGCCGAGTTTTGCCAAATACATGGCATGGTAGTTTTTATCCCTATTATTGTAGGGCGCCATGGCCTTCTGATGAACCGACAGGCCGGTTTCAAGATTACCGATCATCTGGTATGCCCCGAGCTGATAAGTATTAGCATAAAGCCTTGCCCGCTTGTGGTGGCGGGGAATTTTTTCAAGCGCGCGCCGGCTGAAGGCCAAGGCGCTCTCGCCATCGGCTGCAAAAAGGTGCATAAGTGCTTTCAAGGTCTCGAACTGGCAACATCTCTTCGGAAGGCATTGCCATTACGTTTCTTTGGAACCGCCGGATGTGCGGGCATCCGCCGTGGAAGACCCGCGCACCTTCCTCGAAATGTATCCGCCTCCCGTGATATTCGATGAAGTGCAGTACACCCCTGAATTGCTTCCCTACATCAAAGAGAAGATCGACGCTGACCGGTACAAGAGCGGGCAGTACCTTTTGACCGGCTCACAGAACCTTTTGCTCATGGAAAAGGTGACCGAGTCATTGGCAGGTCGCGCCGCTATGCTTCGACTTTTGCCGCTTTCAAGACGGGAAGCGGAGGAAAGGCCGCAGCTTTCCCTGCCTTGGGAGTCCAAGCGACGGTCATCTACGAAAAAATCCTATGCGTTTCAGGAGCTTTGGGAGAGTTTCTTAAGAGGCGGGTACCCGGAACTTGTCTCACAGCCTGGGCGGGATATAAACTTGTGGCATGCCAGTTATGTCCAGACATACCTCGAACGGGACGTACGCACCCTCAGACAGGTCGGTGACCTGTCCCAGTTCCAGAATTTCCTCCGGGCTCTGGCGGCCAGAAGCGCCCAACTGTTGAATTTGACCGATGTCGCTCGAGACCTTGGCGTTGCGGTCAATACGACCAAAGCCTGGCTATCCGTGATGGAAGCAACTTACCAAGTGATCGTGCTTCGCCCGTACTTTGCCAATGTCGGAAAACGGCTTGTCAAGACACCGAAGGTGTATTTCTCGGATGTGGGCAGCCTATGCTACCTCACGGGTCTGAAAAACCCGGAACATGCGGCTTCCGGCCCCATGGGGGGTGCTATCATGGAAACTGCGGTGCTCTCCGAAATCGTCAAGGCCCTTGTGCATCGTGGTATCGACCCGCAAGTCTACTTCTGGCGAACCATCGCCGGAACAGAGGTGGATATCGTGGTGGATACGGGCGGGAAGCTTGTACCCATCGAGGTGAAGCTGTCAATAAAAATATTTCAAAAAGACCTGGGAGACAAATCGATGCCGGGATACGTGGTGCATCCAGGCGATGTCAGGCTACCCCTTGGCCCGGGCGTGACGGCCTTGCCATTCGCGAACCTGTAATTCCCCCTTCCAAATCGCGCTCAATTTATTATCCTCCGTTGATTTTTAATTCTTGTTACGCAGGTCGTCAATCAATATCACGGAATGAGCCGGTTGGAAAGGAGCTTGTCTGAATCGCAACGTGGCGCTGTTTCTGCTTGACGCCATCAGCCTTTGCTCTTATAATCCTCTCGCAAACACGGAGTTTTATTACTTTGATCTGACCTGAAGATCAGGTTTTCCAGGACCAGATAAATCGGCGTTATGAATCCATTGGGTGGACAACCGAAAGTTGTTGTCATTTGTGGTCCCACGGCCTCGGGTAAAACTGCGGCCGCTCTCGATCTGGCAAAGGAATTTTCCGGTGAAGTTATCAATGCCGACTCCATGCAGATCTATCGATATATGGATATCGGCACGGCCAAGCCGACTTCTGACGAGAGGGCCCGTATCCCACATCATTTAATCGACATTGTCGATCCGGATGAATCCTTTGATGCGGCCCGGTTTTCAAAAATGGCACACGCGGTGATTGCGACACTGCCGGCTCGTGGGGTTGTCCCCTTTGTAGTGGGTGGAACAGGACTATACATCAAATCACTCCTGCAGGGTCTCTTCCAGGCAGAGCCGACAAATCATGAGATCCGCAATCGCCTGAAAGAAGAAGCCGCCATTCAGGGTGCCGATTTTCTCCACAAACGATTAAGTCAATGTGACCCCGAGAGCGCGCAAAGAATTCATCCACATGATACCTACCGGTTAATCCGATCCCTTGAAACATATGAGGTAACCGGAATCAGGATCTCTAAATATCATCGTGAACATCGGTTTAAAGACAAACCGTTTAAGGTTTTTAAGATGGGCCTTGATATGAACCGGGAGGTTCTTTACGATCGCATCAACCAAAGAGTCGATGCCATGTTTGAGGCCGGATTCGTTGATGAAGTGAAGGGGCTTCTTGAAAGGGGGTACCCGCCGGATCTAAAATCGATGCAGGCCATCGGCTATCGGCATGTGGTTGATTATATACAGGGCCGCCTTTCCCAAGACGAAGCCCTGCGGACCCTGAAGCGGGACACCCGGAGATATGCGAAGCGGCAACTGACATGGTTTAAGGCTGATTCTGAAATTGTATGGATTGAACCGGACCGCATCAAAGATATCCGCCATCTGATCGAAAGTTTTTTAAGGAATCATGTGCCATGAAGATTGCCATCGCCCAGATTAATCCGACAATTGGTGACTTTGATAATAATTTTAAAAGGATAAAATATTTTACCGATAAAGCCATCGATCGCTCATGTGATCTGGTGGTTTTCTCAGAACTTGTTGTTTCAGGGTATCCGCCACGGGATCTCCTGGAAAAGAAGGATTTTGTGAATGCCAATCTTGACTGTTTCAACCGGCTGATGGCGTCGATCCACGGGATCGGGGTCATATGCGGGTTTATCGATAAAAACATGAACGCGGAAGGAAATCCCTTATACAACGCCGGGGTTCTCTTTGAAGAGGGTCAAATCCTGCACAAAGTCTACAAAAGACTGCTACCGACCTATGACGTTTTCGATGAACGACGGTTTTTTGAACCCGGCCTAGCGTGTGAATCTTATTCCTATAAAGGACACCGCGTCGGGCTTACCATCTGCGAGGATGCCTGGAACGACAAGGATATATTCAGGAAAAGAATCTACCATCTGGATCCAATTGCATCCATGGTTCAGGATGGTGCCGATCTTGTTATCAATATCGCGGCATCTCCTTTTCATGTCGGTAAAAACACCTTCAGGCTGGACATGCTCGGGTCTCTTGCCCGAAAATACAATGTTCCGATTATTTTCGCAAACCAGGTCGGCGGTAATGACAGTGTTATTTTCGATGGAATCAGCGCTGCGTTTGATCGACATGGAAATATACTTGCAAGGGCCCGTGATTTCGAAGAAGATCTGATTATACTGGATTTAAATACACCTGAGCCTTGGGAGCCTTCTGATGGCGATCTGCACCCCATTGCCGGATCAAAAACGGAATCAGTTTTAAAAGCACTTGTCATGGGAACCCGGGACTACGTCAGCAAGTGTGGTTTCTCAAAAGTCATTGTGGGGTTAAGCGGTGGAATCGATTCCGCCCTCACCGTCGCTATTGCGGTTCGGGCTATAGGTAGCGAAAATGTTTCGGCCGTTTTTATGCCTTCGCGCTACACCTCGATTGATAATCATGAAGATACAAAAAAACTTGCGGAAAATCTTGGCATAGGACTGACGCGAATTCCGATTGATGGAATGTTCGAAGCATTTTTGAAGTTTCTTTCTCCGACTTTTAATGAAAACGAACCGGGTGTT
Source organism: Deltaproteobacteria bacterium (assembly GCA_019309945.1). Lineage (GTDB taxonomy): Bacteria > Desulfobacterota > Desulfobacteria > Desulfobacterales > JAFDFH01 > JAFDFH01. The sequence continues at coordinate 953 of JAFDFH010000298.1, read as the reverse complement.
ATGGAACAAAACATACAAGCAAGAATCAGGGGCACGATCCTTATGTCCATATCCAACCGTGATGGTTGCCTGGTTCTTTCCACCGGAAACAAATCTGAGCTTGCCGTTGGTTACTGCACCCTCTATGGGGATATGACCGGCGGTTTGGCTGTCATTTCAGACGTATCCAAAACCATGGTGTATGCGCTGGCTGGTCGCATTAACACCGAAAAAGAATATATCCCCGCAAGGATCATTCAAAAAGCACCTTCCGCCGAGCTTAAACCGGACCAAGTCGATCAGGACGACCTGCCCCCCTATGAAATACTGGACCCGATTTTAAAAGGATACATCGAGGATTACAAGGGAACCGATGAACTGGCAAAGATGGGATTTGATAAAAAGCGGGTCGCGGATGTCATCGACCGAGTCGTTCGAAGTGAATATAAACGGCACCAGGCGCCTCCCGGCCTTAAGATCACCGCCAGGGCCTTTGGTTACGGCAGACGGTACCCGATCGCACAAAGGTATACCCAGATTCGAAATTAACCTTTAACGCGCAAGGAATAGAACTTAGGGGCTTCGCCCCAATTGGAATATTGGAAGGATGGAATACTCTATTTCAGACCTCGTTGAATAGTTAAGTCGAAAAATGGTCAAGTGGGAAAATATATGCATACAATTCAACATGTTTTAATCCTTAAAAGTAACTTCTCAATATGTTCCGGTAGGCCCGCTACGCCATCCGGTCAATTTTTTTCAATACGGCCAAAACTTGCCGTTAAGGGCGCCTAACAGTTACCCTTAGAACAACAAACGTCCAATTTTCGTGTAAAATCAATGTATTTACATGATAATAACCACTTAACCACTCGACTATTTGACTACTTAACGAGGTCTGAACTTGAACAAAAATGAGCATTTTTCTAAGGTCTCGCAAACTTACCCTGCCAGGAATCCCTTTTTTCCAATGT
>JAFDFH010000297.1 GCA_019309945.1 Deltaproteobacteria bacterium | reverse complement strand
TACCGGAAGAGCATTGTTGAAAAGAAAGCCGTTCCTCATTAACACCAATGTGTCTAAACAGTCTGCGGGTCATGTCAATTTTTGCTTTGGCCTGAACATTCCCGCTGATATAATGGCAGTCACCGAAGTAGCAGCCCACGACCAGAAGACCATCCAGTCCCTTTTTTAAGGCCCTGGCAACGATTGCCGGATCAATCCGGCCGGTGCACATAATTCGGACGATCTTGATATCCGGAGTATATTGTAGTCTGGAAACTCCAGCCAAATCTGCAGCGGAATAACCTCACCAAGTACAGCAGAACGTGAGAATCTTGGGAACAAATTCGCTCAATGAAAACCTCCTTAAATTTTTAATCTCAAAATCCGAAGCACGAAATGCGAAACAAATATTGGGACAATCAGCCTACTTCAAGAAACGCGTTAATCTGGGCCTCAATTTGCTGATCGGTAAACGAGTTTATGCTCAGTGCATGCTGATAACAGGTGGCGGCACAAACACCGCACCCCTTGCAGGCCACGTTAATGACGTGAACCTTTCTTCCTTTTTCAGTGTGCTGTATTTCAAGCGCCCCGTAAGGACACAATGCAACACAGAGGCCACACCCCCGGCAGGCGTCTTCATCCGCCAGAACACTAATGATCGGATCCACAACCACCGATCCTTTAGACAGCGGTATGGATGCCCGCGCCGCCGCCCCAAGCCCCTGTGACACGGCCCCCCGGATATTGCTCGGAAATCGTGCACTGCCGCATAAATAAATTCCGTCAGTGGCAAAGTCGAGGGGCTTCAATTTGACATGCCCTTCGAGGAAGAACCCGTTTTCGTCAATGGGCACCCGCAGAAGCTGTGAGACGGTTCCGGCATCTTCGTTCGAGACCATAGGGGTTGACAACACTACAAGATCAGCAGGCGGCTTTAATTCCCGACCTAACAGCGAATGATAAACGCGCACGTGATCGGATGCCACTTCCGGCGGGCGGTCCGGATCGTAGTGCATGTAACGAACGCCTTTGGCTTTTGACGTTCTGAACATTTCTTCGTTTTTGACACCGAACATCTGCATATCCCGGTATAAGACGGCGATCTTTGCGTCCGGACGCTGTTCCTTGATTAATATGGCGTTTTTAACAGCCGTTTTACAGCAAACCCTCGAGCAATAAGGGCGTTCGTCGTTACGACCGCCGACGCATTGAATCATCACCACGTTTTTAATACTCGGATCCAATCCATCTTTGAGCAGTTTTTCCAGTTCCAACTGCGTGATCACCCGCTGACCGTCGTATCCGTGAAGGCCTTCAGGAACCAAGATTCGCGCACCCGTGGCCACAATGATGACACCAATGTCGATATTTTTTGTGCCGGATTCGGTCTCTACATCCACTTCGTATTTGCCGATAAACCCCTTAACAGCGGTAACCTGTGAGTTTTCAAACACCGTAATATTGGGATGCCGAGTGACTTCCTGTATTTTTTCTTCAATAAACGTGCATGCGTCTACCATCATGGGGGCGAGCTGGTATAGCTGGTTCAGCATGCCACCCATCTTGTCCGCCTTTTCAACCAGGACCACTTCATAATTGCGATCTGCCAAGGCAATGGCTGCGGTTATGCCTGAAAGCCCGCCGCCGATAATCAGGGCACGGGCCTGGACATCAGAAATAATCGGCTCTTGGGGTTCAAGCAAAGCGGCTTTGGCAACCCCCATACGGATGAGATCTTGGGCCTTGATCGTAGCATCCTGTTGTTGCTGCATGTGCACCCAGGAACACTGATCCCGGATATTCACCATCTCGAAAAGATAAGGATTTAAGCCCGCCTCCTCGCAGGAACATCGAAAAAGCGGTTCGTGGGTCCTCGGTGTACATGAAGCAACAACCACTTTGTTAAGATGGTGTTCTTTGATCCCTTTTTTGATATCATTAATGCCGCTCTCCGAACAGCTGTATAGGTTTCGCTGCACAAAGGCGACATGGGGCAAGGTTTCGGTATAATCCGTAAGTGCTTCCATATCCAGGTAACCGGCAATATTGGACCCGCAATGGCAAATGAATACGCCTATTCGTATGTCTTTATCGTTATTTTCAGGCAACGGCTTGCTCCTTTTCTGAATATAACTTAAATACGATTCCGGCAGCACGCCCGGCAGCACTGGAGGCCTGGGCGACAGCTACCGGAACGTCCGTTGGCACTCCGGCGCAGCTGCAGACGAATACGCCCGGAACCGAGGTGTCCACCGGAGACACCGGGCTGGTTTTCACAAAATTATATTCATCCAGTTCAAACCCGAGAAGCTTTGACAGGCCAATGATACTTTTAGACGGCTTGCAGGCGGTGGCCAAGCTCACTATATCAAATTCCTGGCTCTTGATTTTTCGCTCACGGGTATCTTCATAAGTGACCACCGGATTTTGATTCGGCCCCTCCGTTATTTCCGCCACCCGTCCGCGCACATAAGTGATTCTTGATGTATTGCCGCCCCGGAGTTTATACTCTTCGAATCCTTTTCCAACCGCGCGAATATCCATCCCGAATATTGTCGAAGTGGTCTCAGGTTCATGCTCATGGGCGATGATGGCCTCTTTGATGGAATGCATGCAGCAATAACCCGAGCAGAACGGATAGAACCTTAAATCCCGGGACCCCACACACTGAACAAAGGCCAGCCGTTTGGCAACCGTAAACCCCTCGGCCTGCTTTTGCAAGGCTTCCAGTGGTTCCATAACAGCCAGGTGGGCCGTATACTTTTCCGCCCACTTTTTCCGATCCTCGTCGTCCGGATACTGGCCCCTCTGATACTTTTCATAAAATTGAGGGGAAGCTTCACCAAATTTCTTTTCAATTTTCTCAAGGGTTCGCAGTGATTTTTCGGCCTTCTTGGCCAGTGTCGCAATCTCCGCTTTTACGGCAAGATCCGACGGCCGTTCCAAGTGACCGTGGGTGGGACCGCTGGCGCTTGAAAGCCTTTCAAGCTCAAATGCTGTAACGACGTTGGCAATTTCGCTATAACGATACTCCTTAATTGGCGACGGATCAAAGATGTCGTATCCCACGGCAATAATAATTGCAGCCACTTCGAACTCCACGATCCGGTCTTGCTGGTCGAAATTAATGGCGTCCGCCTGGCAGATTTTAGCGCAGATCCCGCATTTTTTTCCTTTTAACTGCCGGCAATAATCCGGATCAATTGTGTAAGTGGAAGGTATCCCCTGGGCAAAGTAACTGTATATCGCCTGTCGGGTTCCCAAGCCCAGATTGAATGCGTCCGGTACGATCGTCGGACATTTCTCCCTGCAGGCCCCGCAGCCGGTACACTTGTCTTCTTCTACGTATCGGGCCTTGCGGCGTATCTTTACTTGGAAGCTTCCCGCCTGCCCTTCGATGTTTTCAATCTCACTGTAGGCCATCAAATTAATTTTAGGATGTCGACCGACATCCAGCATCTTCGGCGAGAGGATTCAGATGGCACAGTCATTGGTGGGAAAGGTTTTATCCAGCTGAGACATCTTCCCACCAATGCTGGGAAGTTTTTCCACCAGATACACCGAAATCCCCATATCGCCAAGGTCTAAGGACGCCTGCATACCTGCAATGCCGCCTCCAATCACCAGAACATCTTTACTCATTATCATTTCCTTGATTTAAAAACGGATTTCTATTTTTACAGATTGCATTTTTGCCAACCGATATCGTTTCGCTCATTCTGTTTTCAGGCGATCAGCCACCAAATCGTACAAATCCGTTATTTCTACAAGAGTTCCGGCCCCGGTAGCACTCGCCTCGCTGAGGCGCTGCAGTTGGATCTCTTTGGAACAGCTGGAACAGTTCATCCAGCCGGTGGTCCCGCAGCAGACACCATTTTCCCTGGAACGGACCATTTCCTTTAGTTCAAGCCCGGGAACGGCCTGGATAAGCTGACGGGGTGCATCATAGATGCCCGCCAGTCTCCCCAACCGGCACGGATCGTGATACGTCACCACGCCTTGCGATTCCTCTAGCCGGACAGCGCCTTCACGGATTTTGCTCAACAGAAAATCGAGAATATGGACAGGCTCAAAATCGAGCGGCCCGAAATAGTTGGGATAAAGATTCCTAAATGTATAATAGCCTTCCGGACAGCTGAACAGTACCTTTTTGGCGCCTGAAGCACGAATTATGTCGAGGTTCAACTGCGCCAGCTGCTTAAACTTTTCCTCGTTCCCATTCCAAAAGGCGTCATGGCCGCAACAGCGTTCGTCATTGCTAACCACTGGCGCCACACCACAGACATTTAGAATCTTCAGCACACTCTGAGATCCTTTTATCGAACCGGCGTTGATATCCCGGAAGATAACATCAAAATAAGGCCTGCAGCCCACAAAATAGAATACTTCGCCCGTCTCCTGTGTTTGCCCGTCTTCAACCCAGAAGGTGCGATTTTGTTGAATATCCATTGTCTGGATGGCCGTAATGGTTTGAAGCATTCCGTTATGGGCCATGACCCCATTATAGCCCAAACGATGGGCCTCATCACGAAACCGACGGATGAATTCGGGAAAATTAATTTCGGCAGGACACCGGACACTGCACTGGGCACAGGTCAGACAACTCCAGATGGTATCGTCCGAAGGTTCCTCCAAATCATAGAGTGAGCGCTCAATAATCTGTCTGGGAGAAAAGTCTGGAAATACCCTGGCAACGGGGCAGCTTCCGGTGCAGACCCCGCAATCCAGACAAAAATAGGCTTTCGTGACATCAACCAGTTCAGCAATTGCAGTCATTCTAAATCCTCTATACTTTCAGTCTTAATCAGGCGGCGCGTTTGAGGGAAGACGGTCCCAGCGCCTTGATCTGTTCGGTAAACTCGCGAACAGTTTCAACAAAACGGGTACCTTCAGACGCTGAAAGCCATTGCAGGCGTATTCTTTCAGACTCAATGCCCATGATCTTCACCAGCTCTTGTGTCATTTTAAACATTTTTTCGGCCGTTTTATTACCATCCAGGTAATGGCAGCTGCCGATGTATCAGCCCGCCACCAGAACCCCATCGGCCCCCAGGTGGAGCGCCTCAAGGATAAAGTTAGGGTTTACCCGACCCGAACACATGACACGAATAATCCGTATATTGGGTGGATACTGAAAACGGCTAACCCCTGCCAGATCAGCCGCCGTATACGCACACCAGTTACACGCAAATACAATGATGGTAGGTTCGAACTTTTCAGCCATTGTATAAAATTCCTTCCTGCGGTTAAAATCTTCGCCTTCCTTGAACTTGGAAAAACGATCTAGTTTTCGTTCGGGCACTAAATATCCAGGGCCGCTGCCACCATGCTTAATATTTCCGGATCTTTGAAATGAAAAATTGACGCCGCTCCGCTGGGGCATACCACCGCACACTGGCCACATCCCTTGCACAGGACTTCCTTAACTCTGGCCACCTGCTTCCCGTCTTCGCGTTCCACAACCGAGATGGCATTAAACGGGCAGGCATCTTCACACTTACCGCAACCCCTGCACAACAATTCATTTACATGGGAAATTTCACCTTCCGTCTCGATAATTTTTTTAGAAAGCACCGTAAGTGCCCGGGACACCGCTCCACGCGCCTGAGCAATGGATTCATTTGCGAATTTGGGTCCATGGGCCAGACCACAGAGATAAAATCCTTCCGTTGCAAAATCAAGGGGTCTTAATTTGATATGGGCTTCCATAAAAAAACCGTCTTCTTCTAAGGGAAGACGGGTGACCTCCGCCAGTTGTTTGCTTTCTTCCCGAGGCCGGATGGCTGCGCTCAAAATCAGCAGATCCGCTTCTAAGGCCACCACCGCTTGGAGCTGCTGATCAAAGACCAAAATGCCCAATGTGTCACCCTGTAACGCCACTTCGGGTTTTTGTTCCCTTTCAAAACGGAAAAAGCGAACGCCCTGTTTACGCGCCTTGGTATAATAGGATTCTTTCAGACCAAAGGTGCGAATGTCCCGATACAGGATGGAAATTTGGGTATCTGGATTTATGGATTTCAATTTCAAGCTGTTTTTAATGGCGGCGGTGCAGCAAACCCGACTGCAATAGAGGTGTTCCGGCTCACGCGATCCCACACATTGAATCATCACCACTTTTTGAAGTCCCTTGACCTCGTCAGGTTTCGTCGCCAGCAGAACCTCGAACTCCTTTTGGGTCATAATCTGAGGATGTTCACCATAAAGATATTCCGTAGGTTTGTATTCCTCGCCACCCGTAGCCACAAACACAACGCCGTGGTCAATATCCCGGGTCTCGCCTTGAACGGCAAGCGTGGTGGTATAACTGCCGCAACTTCCTGTGATGGAAAGAAGCTCTGTTTCCTTGTACACAGTGATCAGGGAGTTGCTTTCAACCTTTGCGATAAGTTCCTGGAGATATTGGGCCGGATTGGCGCCATCTTCCGTATAGTAAAGGGTGCGTGCATTGCCGCCCAGTTCAGCGGTCCGTTCGATTAAAACCACAGGGAAACCCTGTTCGGCTATCGAAAGCGCTGCTGTAATGCCGGCCAGCCCCCCTCCAATCACCAACGCACTTTGAACCACTTCGTAGGACGCCTCCTGAAGCGGTTGTAAGAGACGGAGGCGAGCAACGGACATGCGAACCAGATCCTTTGCCTTGACTGTTGCTAATTTCGGCTCTGACTGGTGAACCCAGGAGTCTTGCTCGCGAATATTGGCCAGTTCAAAGAGGTAGGGATTGAGTCCTGTTTCGCGCAAGGTATTTCGGAAGAGGGGTTCATGGGTCCGGGGCGTACATGAAGCAACTAATATACGGTTAAGGTGGTGCTCTTCAATGGCCTTCTTGATTTCCAGTTGCTGATCCGTGGAACAAGCAAACATACAGTGGGTCGCATAGGCCACATTGGGTAGTGAACCTGCATAATTCGCCACCTCTTCGACATTCACCACCCCGGCAATATTGATCCCGCAATGGCATATATAAACACCGATTCGCGGCTCCTCCCCGCTCAC
>JAFDFH010000296.1 GCA_019309945.1 Deltaproteobacteria bacterium | reverse complement strand
CGGTTACACAACTTTAAACAAAAAACAAAGGAGGAAAATATGTCAAGTTGCCACGAAATGAAACAAGGAGATATCTATGTTTGTAAAGACTGTGGTTTAGAGTTGAAAGTGGTCGCACAATGCAAGAACTTTGGAATTTCCGAGAAAGCCCATGACCATGACACCTGCAATTTTATCTGTTGTGAAAAAGAGATGGTCATCAAAGAGTAATTTTTTTTAAAATCTACCCCTTTTGGGAAAAGCGTGCTTCATTGAGATTATGAAAACGGCAGTGCCTAAAATTATCCGTTATCCTCAGATAAAAAACGGAATACGGCCTTCATCTTTGCACCAAATCACTAATTTTCCTTTTTTATTCATCTTTATATCTGCCGTTTTGTTTGGTGCAGCGGTTCCTGCCTGTAAGCTGTTGTTGAATACTTTTAGACCTTTTCAGCTTGCGGGGTTAATTTATCTGGGGATTGCTGTCGGCATTCTGCCCCTTATTATCCGGGAACACACGCTGGTAAAGCCTGGACGGCCTGCCTTGAAAACGGATCGAAAACTTTTCGGAATGATTATTTTCGGTAGTATTGTCAGCCCTGTACTTTTTCTGGAGGGATTACAACATGCATCAGCGGTTTCGACATCTTTATGGCTCAATCTCGAAGTTGTCGCAGCACTCTTTATTGGATATTTTATTTTTAAAAACCGAATCTCGGTATATGGCTGGATCGCAACTGCCGGAATCTTGATCGCTTCGACTTTTTTAGCCGCCGTTGAGGGACATGATGGTGTAGCGGCCCTCGGGTTCATATTTAGCGCCTGCGTCTTATGGGGACTCGACAAGCACTTAATCATGCTGGTGCAAGAGCTAACACCTGCGCAAATCAACTTCTGGAAAGGAACCATTGCTGGAAGTGTGAACCTCTTTATCGGCTTTCTGTCAGAACCTTACACGGCATCAATTTATATGACATCGGCTGCCATTATGGTTGGAATTTTTTCATATGGCGTCAGTTTTTTTCTTTATGTCATATCAGCCCAAGGACTGAACTATAAAAGCGGGCAGATCATATTTTCAATTTCTCCTTTTTTGGGGGTATTCATAGCGGCCGCGTTATTAGGCGAATCAATTTCTTTAACACAATTTTCGGCTTCATTGATTGTTATTGTATCATTTCTGTTTCTTTTCCGCGTTCAAGGACTCCACCTACGACAAAATCATCCTGAAGGGGTCGCACACGAACATTGGCATTGTCATAACGACGGATGCCATGGCTATCCGTTCCCTGGAGCGCCGCAGGGCGAGTATCACACGCACTGGCACGAACATGAATCGAGCGAGCACATACATTCCCAACGCAGCTAGTCTTATCCAGAAACGGTCTTTTCCACACCCTCAACGTCAATCGAGGGGAGTTTTGATGTGCTCTACGATATCCCCCCTTCACGCAATCCCTTGAATTATCGATAATATTGTGCTACGACCCTCACTACAAAAACTACAAAAAGTCTTAAAAATTTGAGTATTTATTCTATTATTTCGTCATGGAGATGAAAGATGCCGGATACGAAACTAGCTGAAATCAATGAAAATAAGCTCAAAGATATTCAGGCTTGGGAAAAGCAACTGGGAGACAATATCTGCCTTGTGGCGCTGGAAAAGACCGGATCCCTCTTCGTATTAGAAGCAAAATTAGCGCCGAATGTTTGGGAAAGAGTGGATAAAGTTTATCCCGAACTTGAGAATCTTCGTGCTTATTTCATTTCACAAGAAGATGCGCATCTCACAAAATCAAGCTTAAAAAAACTCCTTATTGACGCCAAAAAAATAAAAAAAAGACCGATCCGTCTACGAAAGATTAAATAGATCATAAATTCAGCTTACGTTCCCGATAACCGCATTTTCGATATTTAGTGCCCGAGCGAAAACTAGATAGTTTTTCCAAGTTCAAGGAAGGCGAAGATTTTAACCGCAGGAATACATTTGAGTATTTTGAGGATTAAAATCTGAGCCTGACGCCGAAATTGGGGAAAATAGCAGTTTTCGTTCAGGCACTATTTAAGATAAAGCAATTCCTGCTGGCACGTCGAATTCAGTCTCCCCATCACCCTCTTTATATAAATTCAGACAAATAGCTGCTTGTTTAAATAGATGATACAGGATGGTCACAAAAAAATAATTTGACCTGTTAATTGTTTTTTGGTAACTTTAATAAAAAAACCGGTAAAAAATTAAGTTTTTCCTTGTATAAAAAGGGGTGTGATATGGAAGGAAAAAGTAACGAATTACAAGACCATTTGTCTGAACTTTCAGAATTATTGGTTGATTTTTTCAATATCTTTCATGCCTGGGAAGAAGAGGCGATAAGTAGCTTAAAAACAAAACTTACAATTTTAGAAGTTCATACAATTGAAGCGCTGGGAAGACGACCGGCATTAAAGATGCGCAAACTGGCCGAGATCATGGAAATCAGCACACCCTCGGTGACTGCTGTTGTTGACAAGCTGGAGAAAAAAGGGTTTGCGCGCCGACAGACAACACCGACCGACCGGCGCGTGTTTTTAATCGAATTGACAAAAAAGGGGATGGAGCTTTTCGAAAAACACACGGATCAACATAAAAATATGGCAGACCGGGTTCTTGCCTGCATCCCCGAAGACAAAGTCCCTGTGTTTGTCGAAACATTGCGTAATATTGTCCACAAATCATCTGACACAACCTCTCCTTCTTGAATCGTCCCGCCCTAATCTACGGCCTTAACCCCAACCTCTTTTGCATTGATAATACTCGGTGCGGCCTCGGGAGGGGTATCTCCAAGGAATAAGGAGATATCCTGGCCCTGCCACCGGCAATTTTTAAAGCTTCAAATAAATCCGTTCCCCAGTTTTCGGTCAGCTGACCGATGGCGCCGTCACATCGATTTCCAATCGCAGTTATAATCTCTGCAGTACTCAAAATATCCGTTGAAGTGCAAACCTCAACCTGACAATCGGCCCGAATTAATCGGTCCAACCATCTGGTTCCCGGGAGTTCTTTGGTTACCACCACCCGTCTGCGGCCTGAAGGATTATGGGTTATCCATTTTATCTTATTCACCGTTCTATCCTCCTTTTTATATTTCAACAAATTGGTTTTAATCCACAGATTTCGCAGATTACACAGATTTTTCAGGTTAAAAAGGTTGTTAAAACAGCTGGTCGCAAAACGGTAACAAATAATGATAAAGGGGTTACAGAAATGACTGTAACCCCTTGGCTTTGCTGGTAGGCACGGAGAGATTTGAACTCTCGACTTCTACCGTGTCAGGGTAGCGCTCTCCCCCTGAGCTACGTGCCTGTAATGGTTATTTTGATAACATCCGATGTAATTTGCTGTCAAGAAAAAGAAATGTACGAATTGGACCCTTTACCTGGGTACAAGTCTGATCTTTATGAGATTCGGAGACACCTTTGAGATATTAATTCCAAAGGTGTCAAAGGTTTTCAACAACAGAGAATTAGCCAGCCTACTTGCGTCGCCCTCGAAATTGACCGCAATGATAACCTCATCCGCCTTCATCTCCCGGGTTTGTATTTCGTTCACGCCCGGAATTTTATTGAGCATCCTGCGGAATTTTATAAAGTTAGAAAGATTCCCGGTCCCTTCAATGATGAGCTCCACCATAGTAGACACGCGGGTGTCCTTTTGCCAAGCCGCAACGATTTGCGAACTCAGCTCCTCGCCCGCAATGGCTCCGGCTTCATAAAGGGAATCATTGCTTCCGGCGATTTCATCTGTATTCACGGATACGAATGTCTGTGTCGTTGCGCCTATCACTTCACCCGTGTCGGTCTTTATTGCACGGGCCGCCACAGCACCCTTGAATGACTTGATATCTTCTCCCATCGTGTTAGGGGCAATATCGGCGATCGATTTTCCAACGATGACCACATCGACCTTCAAGCGGGA
>JAFDFH010000295.1 GCA_019309945.1 Deltaproteobacteria bacterium | reverse complement strand
TAAGACTTTTTTGATATTATCGTTCTGACAAATGACCTCATTTTTACACCCCTCAATCAAACTAAATGTGATCGGAGCAGGGACCGGGGTCAGAAGGCTCAGAAGATAGGCGTAAAATCGAATTCCAAGGTCAGGGGAGATAATATAAATTCTTTGCTTGCCAAGAAGATGCGACAGGGTTTTTAGCATCATTTCATAGGTCAGAATATCTCTGCCGCCGATATCGTAAGATTCTCCGGATGTTTCACTTTTTTCCATAACACCAACAAGGTATTTGATGACATCACGGATTCCTATCGGTTGGCACTTTGTTTTCGTCCAGGAAGGAAGAAAAAGAATCGGAACATTTTTCGTCAGGTGTTTTATGATTTCATATGACGCGCTTCCGGAACCGATGATGATGGCTGCCCGCAAAATAGTTGTAGGTACTCTGCCTAGCTTGAGGGCCTCAGCGACCTTCATTCTACTTCTCAGATGCGTCGATAAATGGGTCTGTGTATCCCCCAGGCCTCCAAGATAGATAATTCTTTTGACATTCTTTTTCTCCGCGGCATTCCTGAAGTTAATAGCGGCCTGGGTCTCAATGGGTTCCAAATGTTTTGGTCCCAGGAGCAAAGCATGAATCAGATAGTATGCCGTGTGAACCCCATCCACTGCCGTTTTCAACTGGTCGAAGTTCAGGGCATCGGCAACTACTATTTCAGCCTCAGGCCACCGTTCCTGGTATTCAGGAGAAGCAGCTCTTACCATCACTCGGACTCGATACCCTCGCGCCAGCAGTTCCGGAACCAACCGTCCCCCGATGTAGCCGGTTGCACCGGTCACTAATATTTTACCGATTTCCGGTTGTGGCTTGGAGGGTAAATTATGGCAAAAGAGGTCGATCTTATCCCAATTCATGCCCGACCCTTCTCTTTAGGAGCGGTTATATCAACGTACGGCTAAACCTAATTGAGACCTTTGCAAAACATCCCTTTTGGCCCAATTTCTGTGTCATGCTCAGATTTTAATCTTCAAAATACTCAATGTATTCCTACGGTTAAAATTTTCGCCTTCCTTGAACTCAAACAAAAATTACCATTTTTAAAAGGTCTCGATCTATAGCGGGAGAATGTTGGATGAATGGAGTACTGGACTGATGAGTTTAAAGGAAAGGGTCTTTTTATACAACGATCTTATCTGGCTATTTAGGTCACTTAAGGGTAACTTCTCAATATGTTCCGTAAGGCCCGCTGCGCCATCCGGTAATTTTTTTCAATACGGCCAAAACTTGCCGTTAAGGCACTTAATATACAGTAATATCAGCCCGTTATAAAGGTAAACCAAAGCCGGTGCTCCGGCCCGGATTCTTTATTTTTGATAGTTTAAACCCTTTATATACGCTAATTTCCGAAAATAGCTTTCATCAAATTGTTGATTTTTACCAAGAATGTTTTTCATATATTCCAAAGCCAGAATTGACTGCATTTCCTCCCTTGTCATTTGGGATAAATACCTGCCGTCATCAAAAAAATCAGAGAAATATTTTTTTAAAAGCACACTATCATCGGCGTATCGGGCTTCAAGAATTCTAAAATACGTTTTAATTCGATCCTTTAATCCTTCAAGCGAAAGTTGTTCAATACGGGAAAAATTTTTGACCAGTTCCCTGGTTTTCGGGAGGGAAGGATATTCCATTATGGCCTTAAAGGTTTTTCCAAAACGTTCCAAACCTCTATGGATGTGTTTTTTTCTAACCATGTTGATTTCCGCCCAGCCGGCGTTGAGCCACTTAAAAACCCCGCATCTTACACGGGAAGTATCCCCGTCAATTTCAGAATAAACGATAATGGAAGCGGAATCATACATATAGGATCGAACCCATCCAAGCCCGGTTTTCGTCAGCCCCTTTTGACCGGAATAAAAATAGTCCCAATTTTCGTCCGATCCCAGAACAAGACCCTTTTTGCCTACATCGGAGGTGCCCGTTTGTTTCGATAAAGAGATTAAAATATTACGGTTTTTGTATTTGAAAAGGCATAGGGTCCTATTCAAATGATATCCGTGATACACACCTGTAAAAAGATCCGGCGTGTTTTCGACATATTCAGCGCCTTTTACAACAACAGGTTGTTTAAGCCGGGGCAGCAGCTTCCAGATTTCGGGCAATGGTTGATTTTGCCCCCCAACCTCAGTCCAGTGGGATAGCCGAATCGACGAAGGGGCTACAGCATAAGATGGAATATTGGGGTTAAAAGCGAGTTGAATAATATGTTCAAGGCTTTGGTGGATATCAAATCCATAGTATGCGGAGGTGCCGTCAAATTTTTTATCTGCGTAATAGAGAGATGTGGTGCAGTCAGCAGACAAAACAAAATCTAAAACCTTTTCGATCAAGTGGGGTTTAAACGACTCTTCATTTTCCGGTCCGACGATATTCAGAAGATGATGGAGTCCCGGCGAGAGTGTTTCCGGGATCTTTATTTCTTTAAGTTTTTTTCCTGCCAGGGACGGGAAAGGAAAGAACAGAAATACAGATAAAACCAGGGCATAAAAAAAAATTCCCTTTGAAATCTTTGCGAGGCTCCATCGTGTTCGAATGGTTTTTTTTAACATTTTTATAACTTATAGACTATTAAAAAATATGACCCTTCAAAGGGCCTAAAATTTGCTGAATAAACAAAGAATTGCCGATTACCATTTTTAGAAACTCTAAGTATATAATGATTAAGGGATGGAAAGTCAAGGATGAGTTTCAGTTTGTCCAGTCCAGAAACGAGGATTTTTGTTCGAGATCAAGGCCTGCGAAAAATTTTACCGCAGGCATATAGTTGATATTTCGAGGATAAAATTTTGAGCATAACGCAGAGATCGGGCAAAAAGACCGTTTCTGGATGGGCACTAGTTGGTATCGCTCAAAAAGTACGCCCTTTTGTGAGCGAAGCGTACGATGTTTCCACTGCTCATCAATTTTCGTGTAATATTCGGGTTAATGGATACAGATAGGGTCTATCCATAAATAGGAAATTTTGTTCAAGGTCAAGGAAGGCGATATTTTAAACCGCAGGAATACATTGAGTATTTTGAGGATTAAAAATTGAGCCTGACGTAGAGATTGGGCAAAAGGGCCATTTATGGATGGACACTAGATAGGGTTGCTGAATATTTGCATGGGCGTCTTGGAGGGAAAAAACGTTCAGAAATACGGGTATTGTTGAATATGCTCCGTGGGATCGTTGAATCTTATGGTATTGAATTAAAAACAAATCCGATCAGCTGACACAGCAACGGCATGAAATGGGAGATTACGACTAAAAATTTAAATTTCAATAAAATCTAAGGTGTTAGACGGTATCCGGGTTATTTATTAATCTTATCTCGCAATACCCCTGAACATTTGAAAGTGACTACCTTCCTTGGAGCCAGCATCAAATCTTTGCCATTGGCAGGATTCCGCCCTCTTCTTTCCTTTTTTTCTTTAACGCAAAACTTCCCGAATCCGCTGACCAAAACATCCTCACCATTTTCCAAGGTCTTTTTTATAATTTCTAAAAGAGATTCAATAATTTGAGCGCTTCTGTTTTTAGGGAGACCGAGATGGTTTTGAATGGATTCGACGATTTGAGCTTTTGTCAGGGTCATGACTAAGATACTCCTTTCACGAATTTGAGTATGGTTTCTGGTTATAAAGATATGTTTTTTGACTCTATTATCTAAACCTGGAATAACACCGCTTTGCCGATGATTACGATGATGTTTTTGAGTAAATACGTTCCTATAATTTATTTGTCAAGAAATTATGTAAGTTACAGAATAAATTGAGGTTAAATTTTTTTAATTTCCCCTCTCTTGTAGTAAGCACAATAAATTGTGCACGATTCACGTTGAGAGACCTTTGAAAAACGCCCCTTTTTGCATAATTTCAGCGTCATACATAAAATTCAATCCTCAAAATATTCAATATATTCCTGTGGTTGAACCTGATTTAAAATTTGGTCGCCTTCCTTGAACGCGAACAAAAATTACCATTTTTCAAAGGTATCGTTACCTGTCTGTCTGGATATTACACGCGTCTGGCCGGTCCAGGAAAAAGCAAAATGTTTTACAATTTTCTTTCCACGGACGCTACTTTACCTTTAATACGTCCGTTTGCATTTTTCCTGTAGTCGACCTTAATCGTCAGGTATATCCGGTCGCATTCTTTCTTCAATTCTTCAAAACAGCGGGTTACCAGGGTCATAACCTCCTCCCAATTCCCCTCAATGCTGGTTCCCATGGGACCGAGTTGATAATCAAGCCTGCTGTTTTTGATAATTGAGACCGCTTTGGCCACATAGGGACTGACACTTTCACCCTTGTCCATGGGAGCAATCGAAAAATCAATCAGTACACTCATATTTACATCCCCATATTTTACTTTTTACGTTTATCCATGAGGTAAATTGCTTTGGATTGCCCGTCGCCCACCGGACGTGCTTCGGTTTCAAATAGTTTTGTGGCCGCAATCAGTTCACCAAGTTTCTTGTAACCGTAATTTCTAGGGTCAAAATCCGGGGCCTGCTTGGCAATGTTGCTTCCCACCGGTGCGAGATGGGCCCAACCACTATCGTCTGACGATGCTTCTACAGCATTTCTTAATAGATTGACCAGCTTTGTATTTTGCTTTAGCTCATTAGCAGATTTTTGTTTGATGGATTGTCGATCATCTTCTTTGGATATCAAAACTTCTGTATATATAAATTTATCGCAGGCGGAAACAAAAGCTTCGGGTGTTTTCTTTTCTCCAAACCCATAAACAACTAAACCGGATTCTCTAATTCTTGAAGCTAATTTGGTAAAATCGCTATCGCTTGAAACGATGCAAAACCCACCGAATTTATTTGTATATAGCAAATCCATTGCATCAATTATCATGGCGGTATCGGTAGCATTTTTTCCGACGGTGTAGCGAAATTGCTGTATCGGCTGAATCGAATGCTTCAGTAAAACTTCTTTCCAGCCTTTTAAGTGCGATCCAGTCCAGTCGCCATAGATTCGTTTAACGTTTGCGGTTCCATATTTCGCGATTTCCGCCAGCAATTCCTCTATTATTGAAGGCTGGGCATTATCTGCGTCAATTAACACGGCTAGTTTATATGCTGTACTATCACTCATAATCTTTCCTTAATTCGGTCTACATTTAACGTCTGGAGGATGCTCGACAGATCTTCTTTCAGGCTTTGCCTGCGGCTGATACCAAATACATAGGCCAAAAGGCCTTTCGTCAGAAGATAAAGTAAGACGAAGAAAGCCAAAGGAAAGATAACGCAATCAAACAGATAACCGGCGATCAACTTGATCGACCAAATTGCAAAATCACTTGTGATCTCCTTCAACCAGCGGGCCATCTCCAGAATAGTTTGCTTACTGTTTGCAATTCTGGTTTTGAAATCGTGGAAGAACCAAAATGATTCATCTTCCTGTTCTGAAAAAAACCGGTTGTTCAGCGCGCTGGGAGTTAGATCGTGTTCCATCTTTTCAAACCCGGACTGTGCTTCTTCGATCAGAGGCCTCGTAATTCGGTTCGAAAGATATGAAGCACCCCCAACCGACATTGGAAGTAAAACATAAACCGCAACCGTAAGGCACGCAACAAAGAGCAAACACTCCTTGATTGCATGGCGTGGTTTTCTGTGTCTTGGTAACCACCAGTGAAAAAGAAAAACGACAAGACCCAGGTTGAGGGTAACAAATAAAAACCAGTGATCGATCGACTGAATTGTCTGGAGCATGAGTCGCATGAGAAGAAGGATTGTCGCCGCTGCCAGTGTGGTCTTCCAAGCGGTGTCGATATAGTCAAAGACAGACTGTACGATGTCCCCTACCTCGAGGTTGAAGCCAATTCCCACCTCTGAACCTTCTATGACGGCAACACCGCTCTTGATGGCAGATAGAACGAGAAAACCCTTGAAGGCCTTATCAAAGGATTCCTCCAAATAACTTTCATTTAACTGATTGATCTTTGCCATACCAAAAGAACCGAAGAGGCGATCAAGATGCCCCGTGACCGATAATATAATCCCGACAAACAGAAGAAGAGCGATGCAGGGTCTAATCACCATTTTTAGCTGATGCGGCATGCTGAATCCTTTCCGCAGTCTTTCAAATTGTTATTTGCCCTTTCGTTGTAACGTGCATGTTTATATCACGAGACCTTTGCAAAACGCCCCTTTTTGCCCAATTTCTGTGTCAGGCTCAAATTTTAATCCTCAAAATACTAAATGTATTCCTGTGGTTAAAATTTTCGTCTTCCTTGAACTTGAACAAAAATAAGCATTTTTCAAAGGTCTCATCACCTGATATGATATAATATTTTTAAGCGTATTATTTTGAAAGACATATATCAATCTTTATTTGTAACCGTTCACGGAACGTTGAAATTAGAAAAGAGAAATTGGAAATTTGGCCTTCATGCTTTTGTGCTGGTCATTGGCCTCGTTCCAGTAGTTTTCCAATAATCGCGCACTCCAGGCCGAAAGGGAGGTATCCGGCAAACCCGAGAACCGGCATTTCGAAAATTTGGAAGCGATTGACAAACGGGACGCAATATTCCCATTTTGCGAGGCTGTTGTAATTCCACATCTCCCAGAACCATCCGCACACTAACGCAGCCAATGCGGTGGATATCAGGAAGCGCCAATCACCTTGGAGAAGATCTGCAAGAATATGCGTTTCGTC